>CALACF010000106.1 GCA_937890245.1 uncultured Flavobacteriales bacterium | reverse complement strand
CTACCTGGAGGGTTTTCACATCCCCTTCGTCCATGCAGACTTGAATGCGGAAGTGGACTACGACCAGTATACATCGGTCCTGTTTGAACATGCCAGCTTACAGATTGCCCACGCGAAAGGGGGGTCCGCGTCGTTTGACTTGCCCCCGGGTCACGTGGACCACGGCTCGCAGATTTCAGCCTACTATTTCTGGATTTTCCCGAACATGATGTTCAACTTTTATCCGTGGGGCTTGTCCATCAATATTGTGCGGCCAATCTCAAAAACCCAAACCAAGGTGTCGTTCGTATCATACGTTTACGATTCCACCAAATTGGAAGTTGGCGCGGGTGCAGACTTGGAAACGGTGGAACACGAAGACGAACTCGTGGTGGCTTCAGTCCAACGCGGAATCCAGTCAAAAGGCTACACCACAGGCCGCTTTTCACCAAAGCAAGAACAGGGCGTCCACCATTTCCATCGGCTCCTGGCGGAGTTCCTTGGCTAAACGGTTAAACGTGTTTCGCAGCTTTCACGAAAGGGAAAGGCCTCCCTTTATTGATGAAGTCCTGCTGTATTTATCGAATGATCTGCAGCTTGGTCCAGTTGGCGACGCCTTGCGGGCCAGCAAAGTATTGCCCAGGGGCGAGGCCGTCCAGGTCGATGACATTGCGTCCCGATACAATCGGAGCGGTGCGGATGATGCGGCCTTGGGCATCGAGGATCTCGAAGGTGGTCGCAGCGCCCGTCCATTCAACGCTGACAAGGCCTTGTGCTGGGTTTGGGTAGAGCGCCCAATCAGCTGTCGTGGGCTCCACGATGTCTGAGACTGTGACAGAGAGTTCTTGGCAAACCTGAGCTTCACAGCCGTCTGCGTCTGTTTCGGTTACGCAAATGACACAATCAACTTCTGTAGCAACTACAAATGTTGCGGAATCACCACTAACGGCGATCTCACCGCAGTCGCTTTCCCACTCAACGGTATTCTCCTCGTCGGAACTGTACGTAAACGCGTAGGTCTGGCCAGATATGAGCGCTGTGTCGCCAACAATTTCGGCAGGTGCGAGATAGGTACAGTCATCAAAGATGAAGGGATGCGAACACGGGTCAAAGTTGCAAGCGGCCGGGTCGGGGCAGCTGATCGGCAGGCTGCTTTCAGGCACGATGTAGGCGCCGTAAACGGAGTGTACAAATCCCATGCCGTCCCATTCTGATGAAACAAACCCAGTAACCCCTGAGTCGAAGTTCATTGTGGTGCCGCACACGCTGATTTGTACCGTGGAAAGATCCCCGATAAGAATCGATTGGCCGTTTTGCAGTAGAATGTCCTCAACCGCTGGAAAGAGCGTGAGGGTCAAAGGCGAGTTCGGGCTTTCTTGGCCCATTGGAACGGGGAGTGAATTCCACGCTGAATAACCATTGGCACAACCTTCAGGGTTAAAACTATTGATGAAGTCATTCTCTGAAAGCAGGAAGAGGTCGGTGTCAAAATAAATGCAGTCGGCAGCGTCCGTGGACGTAGAGTCGTAGTTGCACCCGAGTGGGTCAGTACAGCCGGGAATTTCGTCGCCATCGCACACCCCGTCATCATCACTGTCGTTGTCGATGATCATTCCGTCTACGCATTCATCACAAACGCCGTCCACATAACTACAAGTCCCGTCGTCCGCAGTGGCCTCCATATTGTAGTTGCAAGCTGCGACGTCGGTGCACCCGTCGATGACAACGACTTCTACGATGATGGTGCCAATCATGCCGTTTTCTGCATGGGAACCGATGCTGCAGTCGTATTGATAGGTGCCGGGCAGGGTCAAAGTAATTTGCCCGATGCACACGCCCTCGGCTGATCCGCCGACCGCTGATAAAAAGAAGGACTCAGGATTGTCCCAGGCGTCCCCTAAAGTGCTGGATTGTCCGTTGACGTTGTGGTTGCCCCCTTCGTTGACAAAGGCGATTGACTCTCCTGCATTGATAGTAATTGTAGATGGGCTGTAATAGTAGCTGCCGGCCAACACGGTGTGGTCTACGCCGTCACATTCCTGTGCTTGGGTTGTCGAGAGCCCAATGAGGACGAGGCAGGATAATAGGAGGAATCGCATGGAAGAAAAGTTGATGGTGTGAATCAGTTTACGGTGAGCAAGTTAGATTTTATACGCATGACTTTACAGCCCCAGAAATCAGTTTTCAACTATCGTCTCATTCATCGCAACGACAAGGGTGACATGATCACCGACCTCGGTGGCCGTTTCAAATACCCGTGGGAAGTGAACCAGTTCGGCTTCATGGGCACAACGGTGGCCGCCAAACTATCGTTCCGCTTCTAAATCGTTCCGCTTTAAAGCGCTGCATACCAATTCAGAAACGCCCGGCGCAAGTCGGGCGTTTTTTTGTGCGCACTTTTTTGATAAGCCCTCAGAACAAGGTCTTGCTGACCACGACGTACTTCTTGGTCCGCTTGTTTCGCTCGATTTTTTCTTGATTTTCCAGCTTCTTGAGAAGCGGCGTCACCTCGCTCTGTGCACAATTCAAGATGCTCACAATTTGACGAATCCCTTGGGGTTGTTCTAGAATTCGGAGAAGTAGTTTTTCGTCTGACTCATGCGAGACGCCATACGAAACTTCGACTTCTTGAACTGTT
>CALACF010000105.1 GCA_937890245.1 uncultured Flavobacteriales bacterium | reverse complement strand
AATAATGTAGCCCTCCAAAATTTGGCTGTACCGACAACGGACTTTGAGAACGGCGGCAATTTGGTGATTGACGATTTGTACGGGGGTTCATGGTACATATACCCGAACCTGGAGCCGCTTGCGTATCCGGACGCTTTAGGCCGTGTATTGATTGGCCAATTCACCACAGACGGCATTGTCGACATGACCGTCAACTTGCAATACCGTGCAGAGGATATGAGCAACCCCCAAGAAATTGGTTTGCAAATCACCTTCCCAGTTGTGATTCCTGGATGTACAGATGCGGGTGCATGCAACTATGATTCTGCTGCTGACTTTGACGATGGCACATGTGACTTTACGAGCTGTGCAGGCTGTGATGAAATGGAGGCTTGCAACTACAATCCGTTGGCTCCAATCATTGACAACACCTTGTGCGAGTACCCCGCCAACTACCCGAACAACACATTGGATTGCGACGGAAACTGCATCAACGACGCTGACAATGACGGTGTGTGTGACGAGGACGAAGTGCCCGGTTGTACAGATCCAAACGCAGACAACTACAGCGCCGAGGCCACGGATGACGACGGTTCTTGTTTGATTGCAGGTTGTACGGACGGTGATGCCCAAAACTTCGACGCAAGTGCGACGGAAGACGATGATACTTGTGAGTTTCTGGTCATCGGAACGCAGGGGTGTACATACGTTGATGCAACGAACTACGACATGGACGCTGATCTCGACGACGGAAGCTGTCTCTTTGAAGGCGGAAGTTGTTCTTGTCCCTTTGACGTGAACGACGACAACATCATCGGTTCTGCTGACCTGATTGTGTTCCTCGCCTCATATGGCGAAACATGTGAGTAAGTCATCGCCAGCGGTGACATCCCTCATTTTGGTCAGTTGACAGAAAACTGATTTTATCTTTATCTCCGGAAGGCCGGATCAGCTCCCTGCTGGTTCGGCCTTCTCTTTTGCCCTGTCGGAGAACTCTGAATTGCCCCTCCGCTTTGTAAATGAGTCCGTAAAACACTTGTAACCCCGTACCTTACACCTACCAACTTTCTCACATGATGCGTCAAATTTCCACACCAGTTCTGGCCAGTGCGGCTCTCTGCACGGTTTTGACGATTTTATCAATGGGTCTTCGAGCGCAGGAAGTGACTGAAAACACTTCGTTTACCGAGCTTTCGTACGAGTTGGTCCAGGAAAACTCATCTTCCGCTGGCTTCCATACATACCGCGTTTACGCAAATTTGACAGATCCCGGCGAAGCCGTGCAGGCCTTGTTTGCGAACAGCACAGGCGATTTGGGTTCCTCAATGCAGGTAATCCCCACGGGCAGCTTCTACCAGCATCCATTTGGAACTTTACTAGCGACAGGGGTGAACCCTGCACTTTTGCTGGCCTTTCCTGCATTGGGATACGACAGCTGGTTCACCATTGATTACGACACGGCTATAGACAACGAGACGTCGGTGGTAGGGTCCATGAATTGGAACTTGGCCGGTGTTAATTTTGAAAATGGCGGGAGCTTTGATGTGGTCGACGACCCCATTGGAGGTAGTTTTTTTACGACATCTCTTACGTTTGTCCAGGGTTTGCCAGACGCATTGGGCCGTGTGCTTATAGGCCAATTCACGACCGACGGATTCGTAACGCTCAAGTTGAACGTCCAAACGCGCATTGTTTCCACTGAGGAAACTGGAAGCGTATTTGCAACTGAGCTCACCTTTCCGACGGACTTGCCAGGGTGCATGGATACAACGGCGTGCAACTACAATGAAGAGGCGACAGTCACGGATGACGCGTGTATTTACCCCGCCATGTACTTTGTAGATGACGATGGGGATGGCTACGGCACAGACGCGATTTATGCGTGTGAGCTTAGCCCTGGATTGGCCACGGTTGGGGGCGATTGCAACGACTTTAACCCGGACGCTTACCCAGGCGGAATAGAAGTCCCCGGTGATGGCATTGACCAGAACTGCGATGGCCAGGAGATGTGCTTCCGTGATGTCGACAACGATGGTTACCGCTCCAGTGATTCGCTCGACCTGGTCTTGTCGGCTTTCAACGTGAACTGCTCGGAAATTGGCGAGGCATACGTTTTCCAGCCCATCGACTGTAGCGATGAAAACCCGGCTCTTTTCATACTCGACGGAAACGGCGTATGCATCGGTGACGACGCCTTCAATGAGCGCTGTGCTGACCCTTCCGCCTGTAACTATGATCCCGATGCATTTGCAGAGGAGAACAATTGCGATTATGTGAGTTGTGCTGATTGCGGAAATCCCGCTGCCTGTAACTACAATGCCGACGCATTGGTGATCAACCCTGCTACGTGTGAATACACCTCTTGCTCGGGTTGTTCTGATCCCGAGGCGACCAACTTTGACCCAGATGTGGTGATTGCAGACGATAGCGACTGCATATACACGGCCATCTTTGCATTCTCTCGCACGAGTATCAATGCCTACGACGACATGGGAATTGCCGGAACTTACACCGGCGAGATTTATGCTTTGATGCCACCAGGCACCATCCAGCTTAAGGCGGTCTTGGGGACCAGTGATATCGCGCTGTCTTTCTCAACGTACTCAAGTCTCTACCAGGCACCAACCGGTTCTTGGGAGCCGTCAGCTTTGCAACACACAGTGGACATTGATGGTGTAACGTATACCGATGCCATGCTTCGTGCCGACAGTTGGTTCACCATCGGAGGTACATATAACGATGGATTGCTTGTGACGCCCATAGGTTTTTTAGGGGACACCATTGAATCGGTCGACAACTTCTCATTCGGTCTCGGGACAATAGCCGCTGGCGATACCATCGGATGGCGCATTGAAATTGGTGCTCTACAGGGTGTGCCAATCGATGCCTGCGAACAACTTCAATACCGCCCCGGTTGCATCCGCGCAGTCCGTGTGGCACAGGTTACGCTTCCCATGGACAGCGGGTTCGTGTTTGAGGCAGGTATCCAATACCGTGTAACGGCTGCAGGCGAGCGCGTTGTAGATGATTCGGTGACCGATGAGGGTTCGCTCGAAGTCGGTGGCGGTGGCGCGGGCGATGACGCGGAGGACTACACCGACGGTGATACGTACCAGAACTTTGGTTGCACGGATAGCGGCGCTTGTAATTATGACGCTGAGGCTACTGACGACAATGGAACCTGTGAAATATTGACCTGCGCTGGCTGTACTTACAACGAGGCTGACAACTACGACGAAACGTCCACCCGCGACGACGGCACTTGCGTGTTCACCGGTGGCTCGTCTTGTCCGACGGATCTCGATGCCAATGGGACCGTGGGCGCATCTGACCTTCTCATCTTTTTGGCGGAGTTCAACAACGTCTGTGAGTAAGCGTTTACTTCTTTTTTTCTGAGCGTCCGGCGCTAGGTGTACATTGTACACCCAATTGAGCCGCATGCCTGTACCTACAAAACGCCTTTCCTTCAGAGAAATCTGGAACATGAGTTTCGGATTCCTCGGAATTCAATTTGGATTTGCCCTGCAAGGGGGCAACATGTCCCGCATCTTCCAGACCCTTGGAGCGTCGACAGATGAGATACCAATGTTGTGGATAGCAGCGCCGTTGACTGGCCTGTTGGTGCAACCGATTATTGGGCATTTGAGCGATAGGACTTGGTCGCCCCGCTGGGGCCGCCGCCGTCCGTATTTTTTCCTTGGCGCCGTCTTCAGCTCGATTGCCTTGTTCTTCATGCCTTACAGCTCCGAGTTGTGGATGGCAGCGGGGTTTCTGTGGATTCTTGACGCGAGCATCAACATCTCGATGGAGCCGTTTCGCGCGCTCGTTGCGGACAAGTTGCCTGGAGAGCAGCGCTCTTATGGCTTCGTGGTGCAGACCTTGATCATCGGCATCGGAACGTGGGTGGCCTCTAACTTGCCGTGGTTCGTTACGTGGCTGGGCGTTTCAAATGAAGCGCCGGCGGGCGAGCTTCCCCAGAGCGTGTTTGTCGCCTTTGCAATTGGCGCTGCGGTTTTCATGTCGTCTATTCTATACACGATTCTGACGACAGAAGAGGAAGCGCCTGAAGACCTCGAGAAGTTTGAGGCGGAGAAGCGTGAGACCGCGGGGCTGTTGCGCGGGGCACAGGAATTGTTGGGTGCTATCCGCACCATGCCTTTGGTGATGCGCAAGCTGGGTCTTATCCAGTTTTTCAGCTGGTTTGCATTCTTCACCATGTGGGCTTTTGCCACGCCTGCGCTGACTGAATTTGTCTTCGGAGCACCCCTGCCGGATCCTGGTGTGCCGAATTATGAGGCTTTGAATGCGGCGTACAATGCTGCGGCCAATTCAGTGTCGAGTGCCATGGGCTTGTACGGTCTGAGCAGCATGGGTTTTGCTCTGTTGCTGACCTTGTGGACGGCGCGCCGGGCGATTGATCAGCGCTGGGTTCATTTGGTCAGCCTCGGATTGGGCGCAGCTGGATTTCTGACCATGGCGCTTTGGACACCCGAGACGGCACATTGGCTCAGCTTGAGCTTTGTGCTCATTGGATTTGCCTGGGGAAGTATTCTGTCCATGCCGTACGCAATGCTTTCAGGCGCGATGGACCCCAAGCGCATGGGCGTGGGCATGGGCGTGTTCAATATGTTCATCGTCCTTCCACAGATTGTGGCGGCCTTGGGCGGTGTGAATTGGGCTTACAAGACGTTTTTGGGAGACCAAAGCATCAATACGATGGTATTGGCCGGCATGGCCATGGGCATTGCTGCCCTGCTGAATTTA
>CALACF010000104.1 GCA_937890245.1 uncultured Flavobacteriales bacterium | reverse complement strand
TCTGCCCCTCGGGACATACTTGGGCGGAGAGTGAAACGAGAGAGCAGGCCAATGCAAATAAAGCCAGCCCAAAATTCCTTGCAAGATTTTGGTTCATGTCGCAATGTAATACAGCGGATAGAAAGACTGATTTCCTTATTTTCGCGCCCCATGTTCGTACTCTTATCACCTGCGAAAACTTTCAGAAAGGTCGACACCGCCCCTTCTGTGGGGGGTTCGCAACCGATTTTCCTCGACGATGCAGAACGCTTGGTTGCAGGTTTATCCCAATTAAGCGCCGGTGACATCGCCGATTTGATGGGAGTCAATCCAGAAATTGCCGCCGTCAACTTCGATCGGTTTCAGGCTTGGGAGCGCCCCTTTCATCCAGGCAACGCAGTGCCAGCCGTGCTGGCCTTTGACGGCGAAGTCTACCGTGGTTTGGCTGCCGAAAAATGGGCGGTTCAAGACCACGAGTATGCGCAGCGCCACATGCGGATTTTGAGCGGATTGTATGGCATCCTCCGCCCCCACGACCTCATTCAACGCTACCGCCTAGAAATGGGTTGCAAGTGGTCATTGAATGGCACAAAGGGCCATTTGTATGGATTCTGGGGAGACCGTATCGCTGAGCAAATCCTCGACGAAACAGACGGGCCGATTGTCAATCTCGCCAGCAACGAATACATCAAGCCCGTGCTTGGAACACGCGTCGAAGAGCGCATGACCCAATGCCACTTCAAAGACCTGAAGGATGGTGAGTACAAAGCCTTGATGACCTATGCAAAGAAATCACGCGGCGCCATGGCGCGCTTCATCGTGAAGAACCGCATCGACCGCATTGAAGGGATGAAGGACTTCAACGAGAACGGATACACGTTCCGCCCCGACTTCTCTGACGACAAGCAACTCACATTCACCCGAGATGAAAACCCGGACAACTTAAAATGACTGACACCATGAAAACAATTCTCTTTTCAACGGCCTTGATTGGCCTAACAATCGCTGGACTCACCAGCTGCACGGCAAACGCCAACCACAATTCCAACTTTGAAACCATGGAAACCCAAACTGACTCGCTGAGCTACGCGCTCGGCATCCTATTCGCCACCAACCTGCAATCGCAAGGCATCACGAATTACGAGGCCGATGGCATCGCGCAAGGATTTGCCGATGTTGCCGCTGGCAACGCAACCATGACCGCAGACGAGGCAAATGAAATCGTTCGCGGCATCATGGAAGCAAAAGAAGCAGTCGCTGGAGAAGAGAATGCCGCAGAAGGCATCGCCTTCCTCGCGGAGAATGCTTCTGCTGAAGGCGTTGTGACGACTGAGTCTGGATTGCAGTACCGCGTGGACCGCGCAGGCGATGGAGCCAGCCCTACTGTGGACCAAAAAGTGACAGTGAACTACCACGGCACGCTGATCGACGGAACTGTCTTTGACAGCAGCTACGATCGCGGACAGCCGGCCAGCTTCGGTTTGAGCCAGGTGATCGCGGGTTGGACTGAAGGATTGCAGACGATGAAAGTCGGTGGCCAGACCACGTTCTTCATCCCATCTGAACTCGCCTACGGACCGCGCCAGACTGGCGAGGTGATCGGCGCCAACTCCACCTTGATCTTCAAGGTCGAGCTGATCAGCATCGACTAAGCATTAGATTTTTCACAATTTTCGCAAGGGCCGAACTTCTTTTTTTGAGGTTCGGCCCTTCGTATTACAACACTCGTCGTTGAAATATTTAAATTCGACGATATCGAACGATTGGTGCTGTAACCTAAACTTGCAGTCTGGAGTATGCTATAGGGTATTCCTCCTAACCATGCGTTGTAACTCCACTCCCCCCTCCGACTGCGGACAGTCTTCATTACTGTCCGGACTTTTTCTCGCTGTTTTGCTCTTTTTCTCGGGCGGATCGGCTGTGATTTCGGCCCAGCAATCTTGCGGGACGGATGCCTTGCACGAGGCCCTGTTGGAGAATTCGTCAGATTACGCCCGTTCTTGGTTTGCCTTTGAGGCTGCAATGAGCACGCATCAATCGGCCCGCTCCGTACTCGACGGCATCGTCACCATCCCCACCGTAATCCACGTCATGCACGACGGCACAGCCGAAGGCGTCGGTGGCAATGTGGATTTCGAACAAGTACTCTCAGCTATTGACGCACTCAATGCTGACTTTTCTGGCGCCCCAGGTGGCGCCGATGTTGAAGTCCAATTCTGCCTCGCTTCTCGAACACCCGAAGGCAATCCAACCAACGGCGTGGTGCGTGTAGACGTCAGCAGCACATTCTCAGGGTACCCGCAAACGGGCCTGATCACCAGCCCTGGTGGCGGCTCGCCCTCGGAATGGGACTTGAAGACCTTGAGCAATTGGCCTGGCGCAGACTACCTGAATATCTGGGTCGTTCCGCAGATGAATTCTGGAGGCAACCCGTTGGGATTTGCGTACTTACCTCCAATCACGGGGATGCTGGACGGCGTGGTTTTGCGAGCTGACGTGTTCGGTGTGGGGGAGGATTTTGATCTGCATAGTTCGGCCAATTTGAACCGCACCCTCACACACGAAGTCGGCCATTACCTCGGGCTCTACCACACGTTCAATGCAACGGCGAGTTGCGCGTCGGTCGAAAACGATTGCAATGTGTCAGGCGACCGCGTCTGCGACACGCCGCCCACCACGACGGGTTGGGGTTGCTCGGCAGGTTGCCCCGCCGGGATGGCAGAAAATTTCATGGACTACACGTCTGATGCATGCATGAGCGCATTCACGGAGGGCCAGCGTGACCGGATGCGGGCCGCCATTGCCGAGCACCGCGCTTCGCTCGTGACCAGCATGGGCTGTGTCGCGCCAAGCGCTTTCGACGTAGGTGCGGTGGCAGTCACCGCTCCCGGCGTTTCGACCTGCCAGCCAAATGTTAGCGCTGACGTTGAAATCTTCAACTTTGGAACCGACGTGATCACCTCGACGAGCATTGCCTTCCAATTGAACGATGGAGAGATCAACACCTTTGAGTGGACTGGATCACTCGATCCTGGCGCCAGCACCTTGGCCACGTTGCCCACCATGTCTGCTGGCTATGGTTCTCACGAGCTGAGCATCTGGACCTCGCTTCCCAACGGAAACGAAGACGGATACACAGGCAACAACGACATCGTCCACGCCTTCACCGTGGCCCCTGGCGATGAAATCACCTTCACCCTCCACACAGACGCTTCTCCCATGGAGACTGCGTGGACTCTGATAAATGATAGCACAGGCGAGGTGTTCCTTTCCGGTGACAGCTACAGCAATGCCTCGGACGCAAACCAAACCTTCAGCTACGGCGGGTGTGCAGTGTCGGGGTGTTACACTTTGATGCTGACCGACTTGTTTTCGGACGGACTTGGGCTGTGGCCCAACGGTTGGTACACTTTGACGCAATCTGACGGCAGCATCCTGGCCGAAGGTTCGGGCAACTTTGGTGCTTCAGCCACCCACAACATTTGCTTTGACGGCACCGAATTCTCGGACTGCGAGGACCTCAACGGCAACGACATCTGCGACGAGGACGAGCCTAGCGAAGGCGAGGGCGAAGGCGA
>CALACF010000103.1 GCA_937890245.1 uncultured Flavobacteriales bacterium | reverse complement strand
GAATTCCTGGCGCGAACCGCCCACGCCGAAACTGTGAAAACCTTCACACAAGGACTCCCCCACCCCGACGTACGGACCTTCGTGGGCTCGGGCAAATTGCAGGAGATCAAGGCATATGTCGAGGAAGAGGAAATTGATTTGATCATCTTCGATGACGAACTCTCGCCCTCGCAGCTCCGCAACCTGACAGAGGAAATCGGCGAAGACGTCAAGGTGCTGGACCGCAACAACTTAATCCTCGACATCTTTGCCCAACGCGCCCGCACCGCCCACGCAAAAACACAAGTGGAGCTCGCCCAATACAACTACTTGCTTCCCCGGCTCACCGGCATGTGGACGCACTTGCAGAAGCAAAAGGGTGGCATCGGAATGAAGGGCCCAGGCGAGAAGGAAATCGAGACGGACCGCCGGATCATCCGCGACCGCATCTTGGCATTGAAACGCGATTTGGCGTTGATTGACAAGCAGATGCAGACCCAGCGCGGCAACCGTGGCGCGCTCGTCCGTGTGGCCCTCGTTGGCTATACGAACGCAGGCAAGTCTACGATCATGAACCGGCTGAGCAAGAGTGAGGTCTTTGCCGAGAACAAGCTGTTTGCCACGCTCGACACGACAGTCCGCAAGGTTGTTTTGGGCAATCTACCGTTCTTGCTGAGCGACACGGTGGGCTTCATCCGCAAGCTGCCCCACCAGCTGATCGAAAGCTTCAAAAGCACGTTGGACGAGACGCGCGAAAGTGACCTGCTACTGCACGTCGTGGACGTCGCTCATCCTCAGTTCGAGGACCATTTGCGGGTGGTCGGCTCGACGCTGAGCGAAATTGGGGCGGCAGACCAACCCACGATGCTGGTCTTTAACAAAATTGACCAGCTTCCCTGTGGCGAAGACGACCCCCCGGTCGACGCCGTTTTGGACGGCCTGCGGGCGCGCTTTTCCGATCACGTCGGCGCGGTTGTTTTCGTGGCCGCGCTCGAAAAGCACGGACTGGACTCCTTGCGCGAGGTCCTCTACGCAGAGGTGCGTGAGATCCACACGAAGCGCTTTCCGTACAACAGCTTCTTGTACTGAGCCGGGTGCGCTTTTGGCGATCCGGTTGAGATGCGGGGGTGCCCGCGTTCATAGCTACATTGTACCATGAACCGATCGACCCACACCTTCCTACTCGCATTGCTGGCCTGCCTGACAATTGGCCTTAATGAAGCAAAATCACAGACGGAATATGAGCCTTTGCTGGCGGAGGGGCGGATTTGGAATGTGTATGAAGGGGGTTGGGTGCCGACGGCGATGAGCTATTATACTGGGTTAGATTCGACGTTTGACGGACTGGTTTACAAGGAGTTGATGCAGCTTTATGGGGGTGAGTTTGAGATTTTGATGGGGTGGATTCGAGAGGATGTACAGGAGCAAAAGGTGTTTTTGCGGAATGCC
>CALACF010000102.1 GCA_937890245.1 uncultured Flavobacteriales bacterium | reverse complement strand
TTTCGTTGTTCAATTGATCCACCCACTTCCCACGATCAGCCGCCGGGAAGGCCCATGGCGCTCCGTTGTTTTCCACGTTGTTGAACATCGACGTGATTGGCTCTGGTGCCTTTGAATCCTCCATGATCAAGTTTCGACGCAAATCCAGAATGATTCCCATCGGATCAATTGTCAGCGGACAGGCCTCGACGCAAGCCTGGCAGCTCGTACACGCCCAGAGCTCTTCCTCTGATATGTAATCGCCCAGCAAACTCTTGCCGTCACCATCCCAATTCTTGACCTCCTCGCCCTTGAGTCCAGCTGCATCCAAGGCTTTGCCTACCTCCTCGAGTCGGTCCCGGGTGTCCATCATTATTTTGCGCGGCGATAGCAGCTTGCCCGTCAAATTGGCTGGGCAGACGCTCGTGCAACGCCCGCACTCCGTGCAACTGTAGCCTTCCATCAACTGTTTCCAGCTGAGGTCTTTCACATCGCGGGCCCCAAATGTGGCGGGAAGTGCTGGCTCGCCCGCCGCGCCGTCCCCTCCGCCTTCAACGGGCGGCGGCGTAGCATACGGATCCACATTGGGGTCCATCATCATATCGACCTCCTTCTTGACGGCGGCCATGTTGTCCATTTTTCCAGACGGCTCTAAGTTGGCATACCAAGTATTAGGAAAGGCCAGCAGAATGTGTAAGTGCTTGGAGTACGTGACGTACACGAGGAAGGCCATGACGCCGATGATGTGCACCCACCAGGCGCCGCGTTCGACCATGTGAAGGCCAGCCTCGCTCATCCCCGCCAGCAAACCCTGGAGTTGGCCGCTCAAAGCAAACGAAAATTCGGGGTGTAGCAAGCTGTCGGCGGTGTTCATCAAAAGGAAGGCCGACATCAATACGATTTCGGTGGCCAAGATGATGTTCGCGTCGCCCTTGGGCCAACCCTTCATTTCGGACGAGCGGAAACGCGCGATGTGCAAGACGTTGCGGCGGATCAGGAAGATGACGCAGGAAATTAAAACGCCGGCTGCGAGCCATTCAAAACTTCCAATTAATAGACCATATGCGCTGCCTAGCAGGGGGGCGAAAATGCGGTGGGTGCCGAGCAGGCCATCGATCACGATCTCGAGCATCTCGAGGTTGATCACGATGAAGCCTACGTAAACAATGATGTGGAGCAGTCCAGAGACCGGTCGCGCAACCATCTTTGACTGTCCCAGCGCGATGCGGGCCATGTGCATCCATCGCTCGCCCTTACGGTCACTGCGGTCGATGTCACGCCCGAGCAAAATATTGCGGCGAATCGTCATCACCCGGCGTGCAAAAATCACAGCCGTGGTCACAAGCAGCAGCAGGAATAGAACTTGTGGAATCGTGACGGTCATCGCGTAAAGTGTTTTTTCGGACCTTGGATAGGCTTACTCGCCGCGCGCTTCGAGCTCCTCGTTGATTAGCATCCGCAGGCGTTCGAGCTCCTTCTCGCTCATCTTGCGATGCTCTTTCTTGCCGAAGACCGAAACCCGGATGTAGCGCTGGGGGTTGAGGTAGAGGTCGTTGATGAGATGCCGTAAATCTCGGTTTGTGTCGACGAGCCCGTTGTGTAGAGAGTCACTGTTGAGCAGGGCGCCGAGCGAGCCTTCCCCGCGGTTGACGCGCTCCATGATTTCGGTGACCGCCGTCAAACTACGGTCGGCCTTTTGCATGGTGGCTGCGAGATTCAGCCCTGCAAGTGAGTCGGAAATGTCGGAGAAGTTCGTCATCACGTTTGACAGTTCGTCTTGGTGCGCGTTGACCGTTTGGGTAATGCCCTCGACGTTTGCAAGGATCCCGTGGAGGGCCTCGCGGTTCTCTTTCACCGTCAAATCGAGCTGGCTGGTGATGCTCTCCAAGGTGGTCACCGTGCGCTGAATACTCTCGAAAACTTGAGGCAAGCCCTGCGTTGCGCTGTCTTGAAATACCTTTTGGAGGTTCAGCAAAATTTCATCTACGCCCTCGATGAGTTGGTCTGTTTTCTGGCGCAACGGGATCAATTCGCGCTTCACTGACTCGGCCAAACCCAACTCGATATCCGAGGTCAATGTGTCGCCGGCCACTGCCAACGTTCCGCTGCGGCCCGCAATCAAGTCGATGGCCTTGGTGCCGAAAAGGTCGCTGGAGTAAATTTTTGCCTTGGTGTCGACGGGGATGCGCAAGCGGTCCTTGTTGACGATGAAGCTTACGATAAGTGAGCCCGTTCCGCTCTCGTCGAAAATGATGCTGCTGATTTGTCCGACTTTGAAGCCATTGACAACCACTGGGTTGGATACTGCTAGCCCGTCGATGCGCTCGTAAATCGCGTGGTAAGTGACTCCACTACCAAAGGGGTCAAAGCCCTTTAAATAGTTGACACCCAGCACCAGAAGTAGCCCAGCAGCCACAACCAAAACACCGATTTTCAATTCCTTTCCAATGCGCATGCGCTCATTTTTTCCTTGATAGGGCATCGCCCAACGGAATGCGTTTTTTTGCTAGATACGCGGTCACAAAAGCGTCCGGGTAACCATTCACGCGCAAGGTATCGCGCAGGCGGCAAGCATCGGCATAAGATGTTAACGAACCGACGACATATCGCCAACTGTTGCCGGCGATCAATTCGTCTACACCTTCGAGCGCTTCACCGTGCCGGTCTTCAAACCGTTCGGTCCGAGCGCCGCTGGCTATTTGCACGCGGAAAATCACCGTGTCGTCGTCGATGATTTCGGGCGCTTCTTGATTGGCCTGACCCTTGTGCGACTCAACCGATTTCCAGCCCGCCTGATAGTCGCGAAACGCGCGAAAAATTGCGGAAGCCATGTAATCCTGGCCCTTCTCGGAGCGTAAATATTCCTCCTCTTTCGGGTTGGTTAAGAAGCCCAATTCGACCAAGACGCTCGGCATCGTGGTGAACGCGGTCACGTAATAAACGGCCTGGCGAACGCCGCGATCGTGGCGGCCAACCCGCTCGCGGAACTGCGTCTGAATCAATCCGGCCAACTGCAAACTGCGGTCGAGGTAGGCATTTTGGCGGAGGGCAAGCGCGATGAATGTATCGGGGTCATCCGGATCAAAGCCCAATTTATCCCGGGCCTTCGGGTCGTCGTACAGCAGGGCGTTTTCCTGGGCAGCGATCCGTAGGCTTTCCTCGCTCTTGCTCAGGCCCATCACGAATGTCGAGCTGCCAAAAGCGGCGGATTTATGGAAGCTGTCGCAGTGAATAGAGATGAATACGTCGGCCTGTTCACGGCTGGCCAGCGCCACGCGTTCTGGCAGGGTGGGGTAGGTGTCGCCATTGCGGGTAAGCACGACGCGCACGCCTGGAATCCGCTCCTCGATGTAGGCTTTTGTCTTCAAGGTCACGGCCAGCGTCACGTCCTTTTCCGTCGTCTTGAAGCGGCCCGTCCCGAGGTTTCCGGGGTCTTTTCCGCCGTGTCCCGCGTCGAGCACGACAATCATCGTCGGCTCAACCGGCCGTGGCATCATTGCCGAAAGGCTGGTAATCAGTATGCTGCCGCATAAAACACGAAGGAGGGGGCGCGATACAATCATGGGTCTTGAAAACCGTTTCTACCCGCAAACTACCTTAGTTTTGAGGCGGTTCAGCGCGCCCATTCACCGGGTTTCATAGCTTCCTTGTTGGCAACGTCGATTCCATATCATTCGTGTGTGCGTGCGGGCCTCGCCGTCGGAATTTTTGCGCTGTTATGCGCCATTTTTCCCGGTTCCCTGTGGGGCCAATCCGATACGCTTTCAACCGCGCCGCCGCTTGACATCCAGATCCTTCAGGCGTCTGAAATTTCGCGCCGCGCCGAGATCGTAGACGCCCAACGCCTGATCGGCGATGTGCAGCTTTTGGTTGACGGAGCCCTTGTCATCTGCGACAGCGCATGGCGTTTTTCGGATGACCGCTTCCGCTTGATGGGCAACGTCGTTGTAACGGACGACGGAACGGTCCTGCATTGTGATCAGTTCGAGCTCTCTTCTTCTGCGGGCCAGGGGCGGGCGACTGTCAGCGCGCCCGATCGAACAGTCCTACTTCGCGCCACAGCAAACGACGACGGCCACTCCCGCACGCTTGCCGCCCCTTGGATTGCCCACAATTTCGAGACGAACGTCAGCACCTTTGGCGGCGGCGGCGCGCTCACCACCTCGGATGCCTCCGGCATCGCAGCCGAGCACATTGTCTCGCAAAGCGGTCACTACCACGCACAATCGCGCGCGTTCACATTCACGGGCGACGTCGTGGCCGCGGTCGACAGCATTGAAATGCGCACTGATCAAATGCGCTACAATCCCGAGACGCGAAAACTGGCTTGGCGCTCGCTGGCCCACATCACCCGCCCATCGGGTTGGGCTGAAAGTGAAAGGGGCGCATTGGACCTCGAAGCGGGTACGGGCTGGTTTGCCAGCCGCGCGCTTGCATCGGTCGACTCCCTTGGCGCGCCGGCCCGGGTGCTCGATGACGGCCTGCTCATCACGGGCGACTCCCTGGTTTTCGCGGACTCTACCGGCGCGGCATACGGCGTTCTCACGCGACAGGCCCAGCTCGCCGATACGGCCGGAACGTACCATCTATGGGCGGATTCGGTCCAATGGCAAGCCTCGGGCATCACCCTCAAAGGTTCTGCCCGCGCCCACATAATGGAGGCCGATACGATGAAACTCGCCGCCCCATGGATTGCTATTGACGATTCCCTGGGCGGTCGGGTCGTCCGGGCCCGAGGCGGCGCCTTGTTGCGGTCCAGCGATATCGTTGCCGCTTCCAGCGCCCTGGATTGGGATGAAGAAACAGGTCAGGTGGAACTCCAAGGTGCCCCCGTGCTTTGGAGCGGCCCAGATCAACTCACGGGCGATTCCATGACGGTCGTGCTCTTTGAAAATCGCCCCCAGTCCTTGCACGTGCGCGGCCACGCCATGGTGGCAACCGAAGTGGACTCCACGGCCACCCGCCACCATCAAGTAGCAGGTCGAACCTTGGACGGCCGCTTTGTAGATGGCGTTCTGGCCCGCGTTGACCTCTTCGGCAATGGGCGCACGCTCTACTTTGCCCCCCCCGAATCCGCCCCCAGCCCCATCTGGTCCGCCAACCGTGCCGAGTGCCGCCACATCGGCATGGACCTCGCAGATGGGGAACTCCAGCGTATCGTGCTGTATGACGCGCCGAACGGCACGCTCACGTCATTTCTCGCTGACAGCCTCGCGTCTGAAGTTGCCGCCCCCATTGAAGGCTTCGTCCGGCGCCAAAACCCAGACAGGCTGGCGCCCACCTACCCACCCGGCCCCAGCACCGACTCCAGCGCCAGCACCGACTCCAGCACCAGCCCGCGCCCCACGCTTGACCCGCCCGTGGTATACGCTGCCCACGACTCGATCGTCCTGTGGATCGCAACGGAGGAGGTCGCCCTGCACGGCGATGCGAGCGTCAAGACCGACGGGATAACACTCGACGCAGCTGATATAACGTATGCCGCTGGGCGCCGTGAAGTGTGCGCTGAGGGTCGAACTGATTCGACGGGCGCGCCAAAGGGAAGGCCTGTTTTCTCCGAGGGTGACAAGTCTTTTGAGCAGGCGTCCCTGTGTTATTCGCTCGCAACGGGCAAGGGGCTTTCGCGGCATTCGGTCAGCCACGAGGACGAGTTGCACTTTCACGCGGATCGCTCAAAACGCTTCAAGGACGGCCGCATTTTCATCAAGGGCGGCATGCTCACCACCTGCGACGCCGACAAGCCGCATTTCCATTTCCACC
>CALACF010000101.1 GCA_937890245.1 uncultured Flavobacteriales bacterium | reverse complement strand
GTGCGAACGGGCTGCAAGTTGGAGCCTTCGTTGGGCTTGGCGGAGCCCGGGATTCCTTACCAATTCACGCGCCTTGGCTACTTCTCTCGCGACGAGAAATTCGCGAATGAAGGTCGACTGGTCTTCAACCGATCCGTCACCTTGCGGGACGGCTGGAAGAAGGGCTGATCAGCGCGCGCTCAAGCAGGGCGAACTTTTCCTGAGTTCAATCAAGCAGGGCGAAGTCCCATTTTCGCACCGAGCTCGAGCATCAATGCTCTTGCCGCCTCCTGCTCGTTGGGGATGTCCCCGTCGAGAATGGCCTCCTTGATTGCCTTCTTGATGTCGCCAATCGGGCGGGATGGAGGGATTCCAAAGGTCTCCATGATTTCCTCACCGCTCACGGGCGGTTGAAAATTGCGAACGCCATCCTTTTTTTCTACCTCAACGAGCTTCTTGACCACCTCATCGTAGTTAAGTAAGTAGCGCTCAACCTTGGCCTCGTTTTTCGAGGTTATGTCAGCCCGCGCTAGGATCATCAGGTCATCGATGTCGTCACCAGCCTCGGAGAGCAGCCGCCGTACAGCGCTGTCCGAAATCTCCTCCTGCGTCAGCGCAATAGGGCGCAAATGCAGCAAAACCAACTTCTGCACGTACTTCATCTGGTGGTCCAACGGAAGTTTTAAGCGCTTGAAAATCTTCGGCACCATGCGGGCGCCTCGGTCCTCATGTCCGTGGAAAGTCCAGCCAAGGTCAGGATGAAATCGCTTGGTCGGCGGCTTGGCTATATCATGCAAGATTGCAGCCCAACGCAGCCAAAGATTGTCCGTATTCTTTGAGATCCGGTCGAGTACTTCAATCGTGTGGAAAAAATTATCCTTGTGGCCAATCCCATTTCGGCGTTCCACACCCTTCAGCGCTACCATCTCAGGAAAGAACTGGTGCAACAGGCGCGTGTTGAATAAAAGCTTGAAGCCGACCGAGGGCACTTCGCTCATAATCATCTTGTTGAGCTCCACATGAATCCGCTCTCTCGATATGATTTCGAGGCGCTTGGCATTGCGCTCAATCGATTGAAGGCTATCGCTTTCAATTTTGAAGTTTAGTTGGCATGCAAAGCGGACGGCGCGCATCATCCGGAGCGGATCGTCGCTATACGTCACGTTAGGGTCAAGCGGCGTCCGTAGGATTTTCAAAGCTATGTCTTGCAGACCGTCGAAAGGGTCGACAAGGTCGCCATAGCTGGGCGCGTTGGCGGGCGAAGTCGCGTTTAGCCGGATCGCCATCGCGTTGATGGTGAAATCCCGGCGGTTCTGATCGTCCTCAATCGTACCGTCCTCCACAATCGGCTTGCGGCTTCCGCGCTCGTAGCTCTCCTTTCGGGCGCCCACAAATTCCACTTCCACACCGTGATGATGGAACATGGCCGTCCCGAAATTCTTAAACACCGTGACCCTTCCAGCTTTCAGAATTTTAGCCACTTCTCTGGCCAATTCTATCCCGCTGCCTTCAACGACGATGTCGATGTCCTTGCAGGGACGCTCTAAAATGAGGTCGCGCACAAATCCTCCGATTGCAAAAGCTTGGACGCCTTTGCGGTCGGCCACTTGTTGAACCGCCTTGAAGACAGGATGGGTGAGGTGGTGACTGAGATTCATGGCCGCAAGATATCGATGCGACCGAATTCGTCGATGCCGACAATATTACTCGTTTGGGGCCATTTTCCATCGCGTGCCCAGCGTCCGACGTAGTCGACTTCTGCTAGAACGTTCTTGTCAATTTGGCGAAAGCCCTTGGGCGTGGGGTCGTCCGAACGATTTGGAGAGGTGCTGGCCAGCGGCGCGCCAACGCCGCGAATGATAAACTGCAAGTAATCGTTGAGCACAGCACGCACAGCGACGGTGCCTTCTGGTCCGATGACGGCGGGATGCAGCTGATCCGTCTTTGCCCTGGGCAGGACCACAGTCATCGGGCGGTCATCTGCTTCAGGCACCTCCATCAAATCCCAGGCGGCCTCGGCAATGTCTTTGGCGTACTTGGCGGCATCGTTGGGCTGGGCGAGCAAGAGCAGGAAGGGTTTGCCTTCCGGGCGGTTCTTGATGGTGGCCAGTCGGGCGAGGGCCTTGGGGTCATCGGCCCGACAAGCGAGCCCCCAGATGGTATCGGTGGCGCACGCGACGATTCCTCCAGCCCGGAGTACGCGAACGCACTCCATTGCGTCTTCGCGCCAAGGGGCGCTGGCCGAGGCCTTTATACTAGCTCGGCGAGCCATGTGTCTACGTTTTGTTGGATGCGCGTGATGCGGGCTTGGCGATCAGCTTGGGGGGGCGCTTCAAACTTGAGGTCTGTCATGCGCTCGTAAAGCTCGATATACCGGCTGCTGACCAGTTGCACGAAAGCCTCATCAAGGGTGGGCATCGTGTCGCCAGGACGGCCCATGAAATCGTGTTCGATCAACCACTCGCGAACAAACTCCTTGCTGAGCTGGGGCTGCTTTTGGCACGCGTCTTGGCGGTTTTGGAAGCCCTCGGCAAAGAAGTAGCGCGAGGAGTCCGGAGTGTGAACTTCATCCATCAACATCAGCTTGCCGTTGTAGAGGCCAAACTCGTACTTGGTGTCGACAAGAATCAGGCCGCGCGCTGAGGCGAGAGATTGTCCACGCTCAAAGAGAGCGCGCGTGGCGACCTCCATTTCGGCATAAAGTTCGGGGGCTACGATGCCCTGTGTGAGAATGTCCTCGCGGCTGATATCCTCGTCATGGCCAGTCTCTGCCTTGGTTGCAGGCGTAATAATGGGCGTGGGGAAGGTGTCGTGCTCGCGCATTCCCTCGGGGAGCGAAACGCCGCACAGGCGTCGGCCGCCATCGCGGTACGTACGCCAGGCGTGGCCCGTCAAATGCCCGCGGATGACCATCTCAATGCGGATGGGCTCACAGCACAGGCCTGCCGCCACCGTTGGATCGGGTGTTGCTTCCAGCCAAACTGGAAGGATGTCGGAGACCTTGTCGAGCATGTAGGCCGCGAGCTGATTCAGGACTTGCCCCTTGAAGGGGATCGGGGCGGGGAGCACGACATCGAATGCCGAGATCCGGTCGGAGGCGACCATCACGAGGCGACCATCGGCGACCGTGTGAACGTCGCGGACCTTGCCGCGATAAAATGCGGTTTGACCGGCGAAGTTGAACTTGTTGTCCGCGTTCATAGGGTGTTCCGTATTCATGGGGTCCGTGGGCGTGGGGTCGGGTGTCATGGCTTGTTTTGTTCCGATTTTTCAAAGGCAGCAATCACGCGTTTGACGATGACATGCCGGATGACGTCATCAGCCGTCAAATGAACGAACGAAATGTCTTTCACGCCCTTGAGAACATCTTGGATGACACGCAGGCCGCTGGGCTGCCGCCCTGGGAGATCGACCTGGGTCGCATCGCCAGTCACGATGAACTTTGCTCGACGGCCCATCCTGGTGAGGAACATTTTCATTTGCGCCGTGGTGGCGTTTTGGGCTTCGTCAAGGATGACGAATGCGTGGTCGAGGGTGCGGCCGCGCATGAAGGCGAGTGGTGCGATTTCGATGACGCCTTTTTCGAGGTGGTCCGCCACCTTTTCGTAGCCCAACATATCGGTCAAGGCATCGTACAGCGGCTGCATGTACGGGTCGAGCTTTTCCTTTAAGTCGCCCGGAAGGAAGCCGAGATTTTCTCCGGCTTCCACAGCCGGTCGCGTCAGAACGATGCGTTTGACACGTTTCTCTTTGAGGGCCTGAACCGCGAGCGCTACCGCAGTGTAGGACTTGCCAGAGCCCGCGGGGCCGATGGCGAAGACCAGGTCGTTGTGCAGGGCAGCATCGACGAGTTCTTGTTGGCCTTTGGTGCGCGCCCGGATCGGGTCGCCATGGGGTCCGTAGAGGAGGACGTCCTCTTTTTCTACGCGCAATCGAATCGTCTCGCCGGGCTTGCGTAAGAGCTGTTCGAGTTCATCTTCAGTCAGACGGCCGTATCGTTCGAGGTGCCAAGTCAACAAGTCCCATTTCGCTCCGAAATGGTCGATATCTGACTGAGGACCAAGCGTTTTCATTTCATGGCCCCGCGCAACGAGCTTCAATCGCGGGAAGCCGCGTTTGAGCTGGGAAAAAATCTCGCTTCCGGCAGCGAAAAAGTCGCGCGGATCGGCGCGATCAAAAGTGAAAACCCTTTCTGAATCCAAGTTATCCAATGTTGAATAAATAGCTGTGCAAAGTTAGCCCAAACAAGCCGCTCTGTTTGCACTTTTGCCACCATGTCGGAATTCGACGCCAGCATAGATTCACTACCCCGCGCCCGCATCGTCACCTTGACCTCGGACCTGGGCATCGACAGCTTATATCTGGCGTCGATCAAGGGCGCCATCATCTCGCGTGACCCCAGCATCCGGATCGTCGACATCTGCCATGCAATTCGCCCGTTCGACGGGGTGCAAGCCGCTTTCTCACTGCGCAATACGGCTGCGGCCTTTCCACCGGGAACCGTCCATATCATTTCAGTTAACACCATGCCAACGGACGGCCACGTCCAACGCGTTATGGAATTGGGAGGCCAATTTTACATTGGCATGGACGACGGAATACTCTCCCTGATTGCGGACAAAACACCGGATGCGGTGTACGATATTACGGTGCAAAGTGAGAGTGATTGCCTGACTTTTCCTTCGCTGAATGTGTTTGTGCAGGTCGCCTGTCATCTGATTTCTGGCGGCGTTCCAGCGGTGATTGGGCGACAGTCCGGGCAACTGGTCGAGGCCCACACGCCTGGGGCAACCATGGGTGACGATTGGATACAGGGCATCGTGGAATACGTCGATAATTTCGGGAATCTCATCTCAAACATTGACGAGACGAGTTTCCGAAAAGCAGCCAAGGGCAGGGCTTTCAGCATCCCACTGCGCACTTCTCGCACCAAGCTCACGAGGATAAAAAAATCGTACAGCGACGCCGGGAGCGAAGGCGAACGCGTCATTCTTTTCAACCATATGGGGCTGCTTGAAATTGGCATCTACAAAGGGGGACCCGACAGCGGGGGCGGGGCGGCCCAACTATTGGGGCTCGGCGTCGGCAGCCGGCTGCGCATCGAATTTTCCAACCCAGCCGAGGGCGCTGACACCCTGCTATGATCGTGCGCTGGGTCCACATGGAATTTGAAGAGGTAGATCGCGCAGCGTTTCTCGATCTTTTTGACACTCACTGTGCAGCCATTGCCTCACAGCCTGGTTGTAGCGCCTTGGAGCTGGTTTGCAATGCGGACAATCCGTGCCAGATCAGCACGCTCAGCCATTGGGATTCTGTAGAGGATTTGGATAGGTATCGACATTCGGCGCTCTTTGCCGAGGTGTGGCCCGCTACAAAGGCCTTGTTTTGCAGCCGCCCCCGCGCAACAACTTTCACTTTGCTTCGAACATGCTGAACGCCTTTGCGACCTTATACAAGCGAGAACTGCTGAGCGTACTACAATCGGTGCTGGGCATGGCCATTTTGGGCGTATTCGTTTTGCTTTCCGGCCTTTTTCATGGCCTGAGAATTGAACGTCAAAGTCAAGTCGCCTAACTCGTGATTTAGCCCAATCGCCGTCTATATTGTAGTTCGAGGAACCAAGTACCATTGGATATATCAGGGAATCGTTCCATTCACCTTCAAAGTATGACTTCAAGTAAGGTTCTAATGATGGAGATGAACCTTGAACTGCTCTTTTCTTAATGTCATCTATCATTACCGGCATCATGCTTCCAGATA
>CALACF010000100.1 GCA_937890245.1 uncultured Flavobacteriales bacterium | reverse complement strand
CCATTGCCGCATGGTCTTCTGTTCGACGGGGTATCCGCCGCGCTCGCTGAGCCCACCCACGATCTCATCGTTTGCCAGCACCGTTCCCAGGGCGGGACACCAGTTGACGAGTGAGTCCGCCAGATATGCGAGGCGATGACCCATGAGACGCTCGGCCTTGGCCGCGTCGTCCAGGCCATTCCAACCCGCTACGTCCTCCGCCTCAAATCGCTCGACGAGCTCGGAAATCGGGCGTGCGCCGCCGGCTTTGACATCGTACCAACTCTCAAATAGTTGCGCGAAAATCCACTGCGTCCACTTGTAATAGGCCGGCTCACTTGTGCGCACCTCGCGTGCCCAATCAAAGCTGAAGCCCAGCAAATCCATCTGCTGGCGGTAGCGAGAAATATTGGCCTTCGTCGTCACCGCCGGATGCTGCCCCGTTTGAATGGCGTACTGCTCAGCCGGCAGCCCGAAACTGTCGTAGCCCATGGGATGCAAGACGTTGAATCCCTGGTGGCGCTTGTATCGCGCAATCACATCCGATGCGATGTAGCCCAACGGATGCCCCACATGAAGGCCCGCCCCCGAAGGGTAAGGAAACATATCAAGGGCGTAGAACTTTGGCTTGGGTGTGCCATCGGCCGCCTTCGCCTCTTCGCTCACGCGGTACGTACCCTCAGCTTGCCAACGTGCGCGCTGCTGGGTTTCAATCGAACGAAAATCGTATTCCATGGGCCGCGAATTTACCGCAGACCTGCGGTTTTTGCCCGCGTCGCCGCGCCGCTTATTCCGGGCAGTTGAATCCGAACTCTCCGAGCAAGGCCAGCATGTCCGTCACGGTGGTCATCCCATCGTCGTTGACGTCGCCCGCACAGTTGCTCACACAGCCAAAGTCTCCGAGCATCATCAGCACGTCTACAACGGTCATCATGCCATCGCCATTGAGGTCGGTCGGGCAGGGTGGTGGTGGCGGCGCCAGCGTCGGCTTCAAGATGTACAGCCCATTCTCGATGTGGCTCACGATAACATTTCCCGAGGCGAAATACGGGTAGTTGCTCCACGTCCCATTGAAGGCTGCCGAGTTGCTCGTCGGGTACACATCAAAATATGCAACCTCTGTCAGCGAAGCGCTTGCGATATTTTCAAGGTCTAGAATCCGCAGGCCAGCACGGTAATTGGACTGATAACAATAGCCGTTGTGCGTGTAGAGGTTGTGGTCGATCGCCCCGTTTGTCCCCGTATATGTGCCAATATGGACCGGCGCATCCAGGTTTTGCACGTCCCAAATATGCGTCTTGGTGTTGCCTCCAAAGTAGTACTCGTCGAGCTCGTCGTTCGACAGGAAGTATTTGTGGTCCTCGGTCAGCCACCCTTGGTGTGTATAGGCCGAGCCGCTGTATCCCGTGCTTGAAAGCTGCACCGCGTCGGTGGGATCCGTCACATCGACGATGGTCACCGTGCTTTCATTGCAGGCAAATGCAATCTCCTTGCCGGCGTGCTGCGCGTCGGGTCCAGCGTACGTCACCACCTGCGCATCGTGCGTGTAGCCATCCTCCGCGAAAGAGCCGATGCTTGTGGGGTTGGTGGGGTTGTTTATGTCAACAATATGAAGGCCTCCAGAAAAGGTATTGGCACCTACGGCAAAGGCGTGCCCCGTCGACTCGTTGATCACGAGGTTGTGCGCAGCTCCGAATCCAGCAAAATGGCCGTCCTCGGTGAACGTCTCCGGCGCTGCAGCTACGTTGCGCAAGCGCGTCAAATCAAAGACCTGCATGCCGTGGCTGCCGGCCTCCGAGACGATGAAGGCATAGTTGTTGAACACTTTGATGTCGCGCCAAACGGAGCTCGAAGTGTGGGTCGGCAATTGGCCCAGGTACACGGGGTTTACGGGATCGGTGATGTTGATAAACGACGTGCCAGCGTAGCGACCGATGATGGCGTACTCACCGCCGTCGAGCGGGTCGGTCCAGCCCCAGATATCGCTCATTTCGCCGCCGCCGATTTCACTTGGGGGCATGTGCGCCATCAGGTCGATCTCGTTACAGGGATAGCCACCCGCCAATCCACCGACGCAAGGTGATTGAGCTGAGGCGGTTGAAAGGGTTGCAGAAAAGAAGGCAAGGCAAAGCGCCGCGCTCAAAGTGGAAAAGATGGTTTTCAAAGCAAAAAATTTTGCGGCTCAGAAAAAGTGCAAGAGACAAGACAAATGGAAGTTACGCAATTTATTTGTTGCTGCATCTTTGCCGCTCTGTGTATTTGTCAAAAACCCCTTCGTTTGTCCCAGCCATCTTCAAGGCACTCAGCTGGACTGGTCCTTCTGAAAAGGGGCAGGTCTACCTCACCTTCGACGACGGTCCGCATCCCGAGCACACGGCTTGGGCGATGGACCAGCTCGAAGCGGCGGGTGGCCGAGGCACGTTCTTCGTGGTTGGAGAAAACGTAGATCAGCACCCGACGTTGTTTGCTGAAATCCAGGCCCGCGGCCACAGCGTGGGCAACCACACCCAGTCGCACAACAGCGGTTGGGCGTCCTCAAACTTTGCCTACTTGCGCTCGTATTTAACTTGCCAGAAAAGGGTGGCCAGCCCGCTGTTTCGACCGCCTTTCGGTCGGATTAGCAATGCCCAAGCCCAAGCTATTTTGAAGCGCTCGCGCGTGGTGATGTGGGACGTGCTGTCGGGTGACTTCGACACCTCGCGCTCGCCGGCGTCCTGCGTCGAGGCGACGCTCAAGGCGGTGAAGCCGGGCTCGATCGTGGTGCTTCACGACAGCGAGAAGGCGGCGCCGAGGATGCGGGCCGTGTTGCCCGCCTTGCTCGAGCATCTCGCGGAACGAGGTTGGACAGCAACGGCGTTGTGAGTCGGGGGGATTTGTAAGTACCGTCCCACAGCTTCTTGCCCGTGAAGCCTACGCCCAGTGGGGAAACGCAGCGCGATCTTGCACCCGTGCATATTCTCTACATAGACGATGATGAAGTGGCCTTGGTTGCAACCCAACTCCAATTGATGCGCGACGGCATCCAGGCCGAAACGACTGCCTACCCACTTGAGGGAATTTCCATTCTAGCAAGCCAAACCGTAGACCTCGTGGTGATCGACGTGATGATGCCAGAAATTGACGGTCTCGATTTCGTCCGCCTGATGCGTTCCTTGGATTTGCACCACCCCGTGGTTTTTCTCACGGGTGCCGACATTGAACACATCAAGCACGAGGTGCGCGGTTTGGGCGCCCTTGGTGTGCTCAGCAAGACCGAACGGAAGGGGCGACTCAGCGAGCGTTTGCGAGAATTATACCAGCAGAGTCAATCCTCCTTGGGTGCGGCAGCGGCCTCAGCCTTTTGACGGGCGTTGCGTAGCATGCCGAGCTTCTTCTTGATTTCGTCGATTTCACGGCGCTCCTTTTCGATCTTCTTGTTAAAGTCGGCGAGCATGGACTCAGCCCCTTTGCCCGTGAAGAAACCCATGTTGTTTTCGAACTGGTTGATGTGCGTCTGCAAGCGTTCAATTTTGTCGCGCAGTGCCCGCTCTTCTTTGCGGGCCGAATGCTCTGAACCGTCACCAGAAACGAGGCTTTCGGCGCGCTGCTTGTAGGCGTCAACTGAACGATCAGAACGGTTGGCCCCGAGGGCGTCGTATTTCGCGTCGAGGGCCGTGCGGTAGCCGTCCACCACCTTGTCGAAGGCGTGGCGCGGCACGTGGCCCGACTCATTCCAGCGGGTGCTGAATACTTTGAGCGCGGCCAGGTCGTCTTGGTGAGCACCCGTGAGTTTGTATGCATTGATCTCCTTGATGAGCGTCGTTTTGGCGGCGAGGTTGCCCTCGGAGGCCTTGTCTTGCTCGGCAAAGTGAGATTTCTTGCCCTTGAAGAACGCGTCGCAAGCCTTGCGGAATTCGCGCCACAAGCGCTGGTCCTCGCGCCCGGAAGGCCCGATTTCCTTCCAACTTTTCTGGAGCTGGATCAGCTGGTGGCTGGACTCATTCCAGTCCGTGTTTTCCTTGAAGCCAATGGCTTGTTTGACGAGTTCGCGCTTCTTGTCGCGGTTTTCCTTCTGGTCCTTGCGGATGTCGGCAAAGGCCACGTCGCGCTTTTCGAAGAACAGATCGCAGAGTGAGCGGAAGTCGTCCCACGCTTTCTGGTCGTCAGCCCGACCTGCGAATCCGGCCATCTTCCATTCCTTTTGCAGCCCCTTGACCTCTTCGGCCGCTGGGGTGAACACTTCGGGCGAATCAAGTTCGCGTGTCAAGATGTCGCGGAGCTTGTCGATGACGGCGAGTTTGGCGTCGAGATGCACCTTGTAGCCTTCGCGGATGTCGTCGTAGTGGGCCTTGACCTTGTCGAGGGCCGAACGTGTGAGACCGTAAAAGGTGTCGGCGAGCTCTTGGTATGTATCGCGGGGCGACGGGCCGATCTCAAGCCATTTTTTCTGCAGCTCACGTGCAAAGAGGTTCTTCTCCTTCAGGTCGTCTACCAACACAAGCCCCTTGGCCAATGCAATCAGCTCCTCCTTCATTTTGAGGTTCACCGCCAGATCATGGTCGGCGAGTTGCTTGTAAATGTTGATGTTGTAAAAGAACGAATCGCGCAGTCGATGCCACTCGTCACTCAAGGTCTGATGCTGGTCGCCCGGCACATTGCCCACCTGTTTCCACTGTTCTGACAGCTCGTTGAAGGTGTTGAATGCCTTGCCGATGTTTTCTTCCTCCTTGATGAGCTTATCAAGCGTGGCGACGAAGCCCTTCTTCTTCTCGAGGTTTTCTCGCTGGGCCACTGCAATGG
>CALACF010000099.1 GCA_937890245.1 uncultured Flavobacteriales bacterium | reverse complement strand
GCCCAGCGTGATGTTGTGATTTCGTACCGATTTGAATTTCAATAAAGTTTCTACGGGGCAGTCCTTGCAGGGAATGCAAGCTAAAATTAGCTCTATCAAGACAAACCGTCAATCTGTTGAGAAAGTTTAACACAGGACCTCTGGATGTCAGGCTAGACGTCGAGCCAAATCAACCCTCAAATTCCCGCTGCAGATTTTCTCGCGTCTCAGCAGGCAAATCGTGGACGTCCAACAGGATCAGGCCATCGAGGGCGTTGTTGAACTTGGGATCCCGATTGAAGCCCAGGATACGGGCATTCTGTTTCAGGTATTTCTTAAGCAAGACAGGCGACACCGCACCGCCCAACTCGATGTCGGCCAGAATCTTGTCGAGCTGCCTGATGTTGTCTTCTGCAGCTTCGAGAAGCGCGTCGGCGTCAACCTTTGAACGCGGAATGTGGAAGGCCTTTCGCGGTCGGATAAATTGGGCCAGCTCCTCGTCATAGTAATGTCGACGGATAAACTCGATGATGAGGCCGCGGGAAATTTTTTGGTAGTCACTTGATATTGTTACAGGTCCAATCACGTAGCGGGCCTCTGGGGAGCGCATCAAGACCCAAACGATGCCCTTCCAAAGAAGGAACAGAGGCATGCGCTTTTTTTGATAAGACGGCACAATAAACGAACGCCCAAGTTCGAGCGACTGGCGCAAAATCGGGTGAAATCCGCGGCGAATGCGGAAGAGTGATTGGGTATAGAAACCTCGCGGCCCCATGCGCTGCATGATGTCCCAGCCCCGGCCCAAGCGGTAGGCACCAGCCACGGCGCCCGCTTCATGATCCCATAAAATCAGGTGGTCGTAGTACAAATCGTACTCGTCCAGATCTTCGCTGCGGTTGGTGCCCTCCCCCACGCCGCGGAACGTGATTTCTCGAAGGCGCCCGATCTCCTTGAGAAGGTGCGGAATACGGGCGGCTGGGGCCGCGTAAATAGAGAACTCGCCGTGCTGAAAGAGCCGGACATCCTCTATGCAGGCCATTTCCTGGCGCAAGGCCTGCGGGTCCTGCGCTGCAGCAATTGCCGCTGGACGTTTTGGAAACTTCAGGCCGCGGAAATACTCGCGCTTCACTTCTAAGGCGGAACCCAAGGCGTACGTTTTTGCACGCAAGAAGCGGCTCAACTGATCATCTGAATCGAAGCCGGCCAGTTCCCGAGATCGGATCGGGCGGCCTATCCGGAGCCGCAAGGTGTGCCCCTGCTTGTTGTGTAGTTCGCGCGGAAGCCGCAGGCGTTGAAGGGCCGGGTGAATCAAACTGAGCAGCTGGAAAAGCGGCGAGTTTGCGCCGTCGATGTATACAGGCAGGACGTCGGCGCCCGAGTCGCGGGCCCGCTTCGCAACGTCGCCCTTCCACTGGCGATCGACAATGGTGCGCTCGTGCGGCTGGTAGGAGCTGACTTCACCCGAAGGGAACGCACCGATCGCACCGCCTGCATCAACGTGTGCAAAGGCCTGCGTCAAGCCCGGCGTCATCACCGGATCGAGCTGATCGACCTTGCCGAGTAGCACATTGGCGGCCACCTTGAAGTCTGGCCGCCTCGCCCGAAATACGCTCAAGAGCGCCAAGGCATCAATCGCCCCGAACGGGTGGTTGGACAGCACGACGAAGGCCCCTGTTGCAGGGATGCGCGCCAAATCCTCTTCGCTCACCTCGAGCTTCACGCCAAGCATGGATAACAGCGCTGCCACCAGTGCATCGCCCTCCAAATGGCCAAGCGAGGCATAGGTTCGGTTGACCTGATGAAGTCCGGAAAAACGCTGGAGCAGCCCGACCAATGGGCTGCGCGGATGCATATTTACAAGCTTGGCAAAATCTCTTCGGGTAAGCAGCGCTTCTTCGGCCGCCTCAACGCCCGCCGCTTTGCTCGTCGCCTTGGCAACGGCCTTTCGCCCCGCCTTAAAATTTGTCCCACCCCGCATCAGCGGACGATGTGCACATATCCATTCAAACGGTCAATCTTCGGAAAGCCGTCGGGATACCGTTTGGTTACGATTTCCCAGAGGTAGACCCCGTCGATAGCGAAGTAATTTCCGCTTTCCTTGGTCTTGCTGCCGATCGTTCCATCGACCTGACCATACCAGCCCACGTTTACGTCGTTGGACACAAAAACGGTACGGCCCCAGCGGTCAAATACGGTGAACGTGTACTCATCCACTTCGCAGTCCAGCACCGGCTTGAAGTTGTCATTCTTGCCGTCGTTGTCAGGTGTAAAGGCGTTGGGAACATAGATCTGGCAACCGCAAATCACAGGCTCTACAGCCACTACATGCTCGGTCGTATCGCACACGTTGCGCAAAACAACCCTGTAGGTGCCGCCGTGCGAGACTTCAATTTTGTGGGCAAAACTTCCGTGGTCCCAGATGTACGTCGTCGGATACACCCCGGGGCCTTGCAGCGCTTCGAGTTCGAGCGTCTCATCGTTGCAGAGCTCGTAATCAGATTCCATTGAAATCGAGAAGGGATCAGCGATGTCTACCTCGATCGTATCGCGGTGCACGCAACTGCCAATTTGGGCGGTAGCCACATACTGACCGGGCTGATACATCGTGATGTCGTGACTAACCACACCGTTGTCCCATTGGACTAAAATATCCTCATGCAGATCCACGTGCACTTCGAGTACGTCGTCGGGGCAGAGCAAGGTGTCGGCAGGCAAATTAAAGATGGGGACATCCGCGACCGAGACGGCAACCGTGTCCGACCATTGGCAGCCATCCACCGTTACTTGAGCCCAATACAGACCGGCAGCATCAACGCCCAACTCAGTTGTTGCCAGCGCATCCATGAACAACACGTTTGCATCTGGAATTGCTGGAGCGTTCAATACGATGTCGTCACCGGCACAGAGTACGATGTCCGGACCGAGAGAAAATTCGGGGTTGGGCAGGGCGCTGACCATGACCTCGTCATAGTTAGAACAGCCGTTGTAGACCGACTCCAAGGTGTAGAGGCCGGGTATGTTAATCCAACGCTGGTTGCCCGTGACGCCGTCATGCCAGACGTAATCTGCTGCGCCGAAAAGGCCATAAACCAAGGCGCTGTCCCCATCACAGAAGACCGCGTCGGTGGGAAGTGACGCTTCAAATGGCGTGACCACCTGAACAAAGACTTGGTCCATGGCGAAACAGCCGTCCATCGAGACGTTTGCCGTGTAGATCCCGGTGGACGTAACTTCCGTGGTGGAGCCCGTGCTGCCATCCTGCCAAACGACATCAGCCGTGGGATAGCCTGCATCGAGCACCAGTGCCGTGCCAGGGCAAATCGTCGAGTCCTGCCC
>CALACF010000098.1 GCA_937890245.1 uncultured Flavobacteriales bacterium | reverse complement strand
TTTATCATGATTCAAAAATCATCAATCTTTTGCTTCCTGTGTTTCGGACTGGGCCTGCTGCAGCCCAATGGAACCCGACTTGGAACTCCATTTTCGTTGACGCCGGCGACCTGTAGGGACGCCCGGAATCGCTGTCATGCTTGTGGTGACCTTTTGTCCAGCACAGACGCTCTGCCAGGCGCCCAAAGCATTGCGCTTGATCGGCTTATTTGTGAGGGGTTTCACACTGCAAGAATGTCAAGCATGATCGTTCCAGTGGTTAACTTGCAGCACAAAGAATTCAGAACCTTTTCTGTTGATGGTAATAGGTGATGTTATAGGTGAAATGAGATGTCCAAGTTCTGAAATACGCGAAATCAATTGGGGTTCAATGGTGGTACTACACTTCTCTCGGTTCCTCCAACAGTTATGAAAATCGAATAAAATACTGGCGTAGTAAGGTCTACGTACTTGTGAAGTTTCTGGTGAGATCAGGACAGTTGCATTGAAACTAAATTGGCATCAATATGTCGGACCCCGCACGATTCGAACCTTTGAAGGTTGCCGTCATTGGAGGCGGGGCGGCAGGATTTTTTGCGGCCTTTTCGGTCAAGGAGCACCATCCTGAAGCTGAAGTCAGCCTTTTCGAGAAGACGGGTAAACTCTTGGCAAAAGTCAAGGTCTCAGGGGGCGGACGATGCAATGTGACGCACGCTTGTTTTACGCCAAGTCTTCTTTCGAAGTCTTACCCGCGGGGTGAAAAGCAGATGAAAAAGGCCTTCGCGGTTTTCCAGCCGGAGGACACGGTCAAGTGGTTTTCAAAGCGCCGTGTGGAGTTGAAAGCGGAAGATGACGGCCGCATGTTCCCCGTATCAAACGACTCGCAAACCATCATCGACTGCTTTTTGGAAGAGGCCCGTGCGCAGCATATCCGCATCGCCACGCAGACGGCTGTAGAGGAAATCACTCCGACTGATCAGGGTTTCAGCCTTGGGTTTCGCGGCACGGAGACGCCGGTGCATTTTGACAAGGTCATCATTGCAACGGGGGGGAGTCCGAAAGAAAGTGGCTTGAATTGGCTAAAGAATTTGGGACACCCGATTGCGTCGCCACTGCCCTCGCTTTTCACCTTCAATATTCCTAAACACCCTATTGTGAAGCTGATGGGCTTGGTGGTTGAGCAGGCGACGGTTCGAATTCAGGGCACGAAACTAGCTTACAGCGGCCCCGTCTTGGTTACGCATTGGGGCATGAGCGGGCCGGCGGTTTTGAAGCTGTCGGCTTGGGGCGCGCGCAAATTGGCAGAGCAGGATTATCGGTTCACGGTGCAGGTGAATTGGCTTTCAATCAAGAATGAAGCGGAGGTGAACGTGATGTTGGATGAGGCTTTGCCTGGAATGCGTAGAAAAAAAATCACGAATGCCAACCCTTTCCAGCTTCCCAGTAGGATGTGGGCTTACTTGATAGGCAAAGCTGAAATTTCACCCGATGCCGTCTGGCTCGATCTGCCGAAAAAGAAGCGGAACAAGCTCATAAATCTGCTGCTCAACGACACGTATGATGTCTCTGGAAAGACCACCTTCAAGGAGGAGTTCGTTACCTGTGGCGGCGTGAAATGGGAGGGCATCAAGGTCGATTCCATGGAAAGCAGGTCGTGTCCTGGCCTGTATTTCGCGGGCGAAGTCATCGACGTGGACGGCATCACGGGCGGTTTCAATTTTCAGGCGGCTTGGACGACGGGTTACATCGCAGGCAAGTTGCTTTGAAGAAGGGGATTGCGTCTGACCGAAGGGGGCGGCGCCTGGCCGGAACTAGTCTCCGTATTCTGTGTGTATCTCGCCAGCCTCCAAAGCGAGCAGCCCATCTCGCTGGGTGAGCGTGAAGTCCAAGGCATACGGAACGCAAGAAGGCTCAAGCACGAAAAATGCTTGGCCTGAAGCTACAAAGTCGCCTGAGGCGTTCACCTTAAACGGTTGGGTGAACAAAGTAGGCGAGCGCAAGATGCGCATATCGGATGCGAGCGCTGGCTCGTATAAATTTTGGTAGCCCGGGAATTCGGTCATGGCGCGCGTGAGCTCGATCGGTGCGCCGTCTCCAAAATCAAGTTGGAAAGGACTGAGTATCGACAACGTGTCAGCTGGGGAGATGACATAACTGCCAGCGTTGAAACTCAGATGGGCCACAAGCTTGTAATGCCCCGACTCAATCTGGTCTAGTCGCAGGTCCAGTGCCAAATTTGACTTTGCACAAGGCAGGCCGATGGATTGGGCTGGCAGAAACATGGGTAGAAGGAGCAGGGCGAGGCCCAAAAGGGAGCGTTTCATCTGTGTAAGTTAAGGTCATTTTGGACGTGTATTGTGCAATTCGCAGCAAGTGAGTACGTTGCGTGTGCATGTTTAACAAATCGCCAGACGAACTCGAGACTGATTTTCGCAAGGACCCGCAGTCTTTTGCCCGGGACTTTGAGAGCGCTGAACTTGCCGCGCCCGACGCGCCGGATGTGCCAGGGGATCCTGTCGCCGCAACTTGGCGGGCTCGTCTTCAAGCAGAAGGCTTGCTTGGCTGTGCGTTAGAACACGTGAGTTTCACTTACCCCGCAGCGATTGCATCGGCCATTTCTCTGATGTTTCTCGTGCCGTATTGGGTGACAGGCGAAATTCAGATGGAGTGGGCTTTCCCTTGGTTGGGCCCATTTGCATTTTTACCTCTGATGGCTTGGCATGCAGAGCGCGTTGAGGACAATCGCGGTTGGCATGTATTTGCGGGTGCGGCAGCAGTTTCAGTTCTTGTTGCGGTGCAGTGGGAATTTCTTCAGGGCGTTAACTCGAGGGCGTTGCTGGTCCAAGCGCTCGATTTGATGATGTTCCATGCGCCCAATCGTCTGACCGTTCTGGTGGGCAACATCCTGTTCCTCGGAACATTGCTTGCTCTGTTGCGCAGCTACATTCCCGTGAAAACACGGCCGTGGCCATCGCCTGCCGAAGTCCTGAACCGCGCTTTTCCAGTGTACATCGTTTGGACTGTATTCGTGGTCATCCTCTTGCCGCTGTTCTATCTCAGCACAACAAATCCATGACGTTCTCCGGCGTATGGTTCAAATCAGGCGCTTGCCAAATTTGAAATCGACGGCATCGACAATTTGTGCTTTGCTGATGCTCGGATGCAGTGGGTTGATGACGATGTTGAAGTCGCCTGGGACTAAGCTTGACGGAACGCGCATCGCCAGATGCTTCTTCTCAGAGATGAAGTCCGCTCCAATTTTTCTGCTGCTTGCGCCTGCGGTCTCATCCGCCCAATTGTCGGACAAGTCACCTGTCATTTCAGCAACTTCGTTTGGAAACTCAATCGTGACCATGCGCATTTTAGGGAAGTGTTTGCTCGTCGAGTTGGCGATCACTTCAAGGACGCACATTGCGCGTGATTCTGAGCAATAAACCAGTGGGACGCCTTTGGGGTTCCAGCGGCCGGATTTCTTGGCAGCGCCGAGGCCGTTCATTGTGCTGGCGTGCCGGGGAGATGCGAGTCTATAAACAATCAACGGGCAGAGGTCAAGCGTAGATACCGTGTTCGATATGGGTCAGCGTTGTGTCAACGCGGTCGATGCCAAAGCTGTTGTCTAGCATGTCGATGGGCTTCAAGTATCCTAGATTCTTGACTTCAGCGTAGAGCCATCCGCGAAATGTTTCCTTCTCGAACACCTCCAGAGCATGCGAAAACAGCATGACGCATTGGAGGATGCGCTCAGATTGCTGGGCATCGAAACGGCGTTGGGATTTCTTGTAGCGCTGCAGCGTGCGCTCTGAAAGGTGTAGAATCCGCGCCCAATCTGCCGCCGTGCACGGTCCGGATTCGACGAGCCGCTCGTAAACACTGAAGGGCAGTCCCGCGCGCGACTTGTGCATCAACTTGATTAAATCGTTGTTTGCCGCTCCATACTCCAGCCGAATATCCTCTACAACCTGTGCGGCGCTCGGTTTGATTTCATACCCCATGCGACAAATGTACGGGATATGGTGACAGTTGTCTTTTCCTCTCGCATGACATTTTTTAACCGTATGCAACCAATTTGTACGCGCCTTGTTGAACAGGTATGCAACGAAACCTTGCCTCCAAATTTGCCGCCTCGACTGCGGCCCTTTTCCTTCTGATAACCAGCGCTTCAGCCCAAGCTGAGCTTCAACAGGGCGATGCGCTTCCTGGCGAGCTGATCGTGATGTTTTTCGATGACGTGGACGCGGTGAAAATTGGCCTGGAACACGGAATGGAATTCAGTCGCGAACTGTCAAATCGTGCGCACGTCCATCTGTACGCGGTGCCAGTAGGGCAGGAGGCTCAATATTTGCAGGCGTTGCGGGCGGACAGCCGTATCGAGGCGGCGCAATTGAATCACGTGGTTGCGGACCGGGCGACAGAGCCAAACGACCCTTTGTTCGGGCAGCAATGGCATCACCTGGAGGGTGGAGATCACGACATTGATTCAGACGAAGCCTGGGATGTGACCACGGGCGGAACGGCGGCCAATGGCGCGCGGATTGTCGTGTGTGTGCTCGAGGGCGGTGGCACGGCATATGGCCACGACGACTTAATCGACAACCATTGGACAAACGATGGGGAAATTGCTGACAATGGCGTGGACGACGACAACAATGGATTTGTGGACGACTACAACGGTTGGAACGCCACCAACCTGACAGACAACATTTCGAACGGCGGCCACGGCACGTCGGTCAGTGGTATGATCGGCGCGACAGGTGACAATGGCTCTGGGGGCGCTGGCGTCAATTGGGATGTTGAAATCATGCAGGTGCAGATGGGTGGCTTGAGCGAATCAAACGTCATCATGGCCTACAATTACCCGCTCGAGATGCGGGCCTTGTTCAATGCTTCGGCTGGCGTGCAAGGCGCATTCGTCGTGGCGACCAACGCTTCGTGGGGCATCGACCTTGCGGATCCGGCGAATTTTCCTGTTTGGTGCGCTTACTACGACGACC
>CALACF010000097.1 GCA_937890245.1 uncultured Flavobacteriales bacterium | reverse complement strand
GTATTGCACGCGGTACTCGGCGAGAAAAGTTGTGGAAACATTGCCCTGATCGTTGTCGTTGTCATTGTTCAGATGGAGCACGCGGCCCTGGACGTTGTGGGTCAGCAAATCTCCCACGCGCTCGGCGTGCGGGTCCACTGTAATCATGCGCTGAATCGTCCGCGAGGAGGCGCCGTTCAAGGCGTTGTAAAACCCGCTGTCCGCATCCGCCCAGATCATCGTCGAGAGTGATTCGCTGCTGACCATGTTGGACCGGACGCCGTAGCCCCATCTGCCATCTTTTGGCGCGCGGTCCCACGATGCATTCAAACGCAACTGCTTTTCAGCGTTGTAATGATCGACCGTAAATGGGTTGTAGGCCCGCCCATGGGGCAAGCCCGTGACCGCGTCGACTTCGGGGCCTTTGTAGCCGTCGCTGCCGAGCCACTGGCCTCCAACAACAAAAGCGTCGCCTTTTGCACTGCGCTTGGTATGAAGGAACTGCACCGCGCTTTCCATCCTCTGCCCGTCCCAATACCGATGCGCATCCCCAGGCGAATCATATACCCCATGCTGCAAACTCACGCGCGTCAATGGCTCAGGCCCGGGGTACGCCGTCCGAAAGTGGATCACGCCACTCAGGGCTGAACTGCCGTATAGCACACTGGCCGCGCCCTTTACGACCTCGATTTGGTTGATGTTTTCAACGGGCAAAAACCCCCACGTCGGCCGCCCCGCATCGCCGCTAAGCATCGACATCCCATCGAGCAAAACCGCCACACGCGAACCTGCGCCAAAACTGTAACCACTGCCACCGCGAATCTGCGGCTCGCTGTCTACGATATTCACCCCGGGCGTGCGCGCGAGGCTCTGATCCGCCGACGTCGTGCTCCCCTGTTTGACGAGCGCAGGGGGCAAAACCTCTATACTGACGCTGACTTCCTCGATATTTTGCTCGTACCGCCCGGCTGAAATCACCGCTGTTCCAATGTGCAGCACGCGCTCCTCCAAACCAGCGTCATACACCAAATCCACGTCCCCAAATGACTGCTTGATCCGATGCATTTCATACCCAATAAAACCAATCTGCAGCGTGGTAGGCTTGTATTTCGGGATGTTTGAAAAGTCCAATTCGTACTGGCCCTCCATATCAGTAAGCGCCACGCTCAGCGTGTTTCCAGCATCATCGAGCACTTGAACAGTGGCCCCGGGCAAGGTCGTTTTGTGTGCCAATTCAGTGACGGTTCCCGTCAGAATTTGGGCTTGAAGACCTTGCACACCCCCGAGTGCAATGATGCAGAGCGCGGAAAATATCGCGGTCTGCCAGGTTTTGATTCGCAGCATGGGCCACAATGTACCATCTAAGACGACGTCAACAAACGAAACGGGGGCGCTGACGAAAGGGCGCCGTTTTGATTGGGCAGGACCCATAGCACATCTGCACCTTGCCCGCCATGTCAAATGATAGCCTTCCCGACCTCCTCCAAAACAAGCAGCCCGACGATCCGCTCAATCTCTTGACGGCCTACCATTTAAATTCACCCAAAGCGCTGTACAATAAGATGTTTGACGCCCATTGGACGGTGAAAAAGGAGCTGGCCCAAGTACCGCCGATGCGCCTGGAAACGGCGCGTCAAAATGCGCTTGCCAGCCTCCAGCGCTGTGACGATCTCGGCATTGGAATGATGAGCATCCGCGACACGGCCTACCCCAAACGGCTCTTGAACATCAACGATCCGGCACCGGCTGTGCTCTTCTGGCGCGGGGATTTTTCTTCACTTGCGCGCCACCGAACGGTGGCCATCGTAGGGGCGCGCAAGGCGACGCCCCGTGCCCGTGTGATCACCAACGAAATCGTGGAGGCCTTGGCGCCACTTAACATCACGCTGGTCAGCGGCATGGCACTTGGGGTGGACGCATGGGCCCATGCAGCTGCACTCCAATTCAACGTCCCCACGGTGGCTTGCCTTGCCCACGGCCTGGACAGCATCAGCCCTGAGACCAACCTCGCCCTGGCACAGTCCATCCTCGATGAGGGCGGCTGTTGGGTTTCTCAGTACCCACCCGATGTGCCGGCGAGCAAGCACACTTTTCCGCTCAGAAACCGCATCATTGCAGGGCTCAGCCAAGCGGTCATCGTTGTAGAATCCGCCTTTATCGGTGGCAGTTTGATAACGGCAAACAAGGGCATCGATTACAACCGGGAGGTTTTTGTAGTCTCCCCGGGCTGGAAGAACAAGCGCGCTGCGGGCAACGAGCGGCTGATGATGGAATTTGGCGTGGCCTCTTTTAACAGCCCCAAGGCCTTGCTTGGCCTTTTGGGCTGGGATGCCCCAACGGCGCCATCTACATCGTTTCGCTTGCCGGCCGACGCCCCGTTGGTGGAAGCGCTGAGTTCCACGGACCCCCTGGATTTCGACGCCATATTGAGCAAATTGGCCTGCGGCGCGGCCGAATTGCGGGTTCGGCTGATGCACGCAGAAATGGACCGCTGGGCGATCCGTTGGCCTGGCGACCGTTATACGAGCTGTTCCGAATGAACGCGCCCAGAATGAATGCCCTCAATAGGGATTTGGTTCAGCGTCCGGCTTGGCGCAGCTCGTTGATGGTCCCGGGCATATCTCCAATGCACGAGGCGCAGAGTACATCAGCGGCAGAAAGCTCGGCGGCGATTTCGTCAGCTGGATCCCCGGCACGCGCCAGCACTTCGATGCGCTTGAAACAATCAAATGCGCTGTTGAACCCAATGGCCCCGCAAGCACTCTTGAGCTTGTGTGCGTGGAATCGAATGACCTCGGGATCGCGCTCGCCAACCCCTGTGTGTAGACCGGCCAAATCCCGGGGTGCGCTTTTGAGAAAGATCTCTAGCACCTGCACGAGAAATTCAGGGTTGTCCCCCACAATATTCCGCAAATGCTTGAGGTCTAAATGTTTCATGTCAATCGTTGGCTTCCAAGGTAGTGTTTTCTTCAGCTTCTTCCGAGGCCAATTCAATTGCAGGCGCCACTTCAAGTCCCTTTCGGATCAAGGCCATAGCCATGACAATACTCGTGGTGAAAATCACGACCAACAAGATGCCCTCCTTAAATTCCGGATGGACGAGGTCGTGGTGGTGCGACCCAATTTGGAAAAAGAGCAGAATGGTGATGAGTCCACGCGGCGCAAGCCACAACAAGGTGCCCATCGACTTGCGCATCAGCATCAGCAGGACCAACCAGCGCAGCGCATAGATCGCCACCGAAACGGTGAGAGAAATCAAAACGAGTTGAACATCTGCAAGCGAGGCCAAGACGATGGAAACGCCGAACATGACGAAGAAAAAAGTACGGATTACGAAGGCGCTCTCAAGCGTGACCAGGTGAAAGTCTTCATGAATTTCGTGCAATCGGACCGGGTCGATGTGCTTGCGAAGCCGTCCGGGAAAGAACAGCTTTGGGTTGCCGACCATGAGTCCGAAGAGCAGGATCAGAATAAGCGGCGAGAGCCCGGCCATTTTCTGCACGCTGTAAATGAGCAGCAGTACGCTCAATGTCAGCGCGAGTTTGGCCCCCGACCGGATCCGCTGTAGCACCAGCAGCAATCCGTACCCGAGCGCAAATGCCAGGGCGATGGTCAGCAAGAAGTTCACTCCGAATCCGCGCATGGCCACCACGGCTTGGCCGCCCTCAGCGATGCTGATGGCCAGGTAAAAGGCCATGATGCCGGCGATGTCCGAAAAGGTGCTCTCGTAAACGGCAAACTCTCGGTCGCGCTCAGGCAAACCGCCCACCGACGGGATGATGATCGCACTCGAAAGGATGCCCAAGGGGATCGAATACACAAAGGCCTGGGGCCAATCCATGCCCATGGTGAGCTGAAAAATCCATGCGATCGCCCCAGCGGATACGCCCAACCCGAGCACTGCAGCGGCCAGGCTTTTGAAAATCATCCCAGCTTTGTCCCGGCTGAGTTTCAAATCCAGCGCCGCTTCCAGCACGATGAAGATCAGACCGACCGTTCCGAGCACCTCGAGTACGAGCGCTTGGTTCGGCACTTCGCCCCATCCGACGCGCTGCATGACGACGCGCAGTATCATTCCTAATACTATAAGAATGAGTGGGCTAGGAATGTTGGTCTTGCGCGAAAACCGCGATATGAGATAAGAGGCAATCAGTACGAGTGACCCCGCGATGACCAGCGAATACGTGTTTGGCATGTAGAGCCAATCTACGCCAGCTCAGTATTGGCCTGTAGCCCAACGCCACAAATCGTTGCCATTTGCAAGCAGGAGCAGCCCACCTACAAAGAGCAGCCCGATCAATTGGCCGAACTCCATGACCTTGTCGGAGGGCTTGCGGCCCGAGACAATTTCGTAGAGCAAGAACATGACGTGCCCTCCGTCAAGTGCAGGAATGGGCAGCAAATTCATGAAGCCCAGGATGAGCGACAAAAAGGCGGTGATGCTCCAAAAGCTCTGCCAATCCCACGTAGACGAAAAGATGCTGCCCAGCGTGATGAAGCCGCCGAGCTGCTGTGCTCCGCCCTTTTCGAACAGGAAACGCATCGAACTCACGTACCCCGACAATTGGTCGCCCGTCTTTTCCCAACCGCCGCTCAGCGCCTCGCCGGCGCCATAGGTCACGTGCTCGTACCCAAAGCCCTCGAAGTACTCCGCAGTCTGGGCGTTGAAGCCCAGCGTCCCTTCTTCACTCACATCAATCGAAAGGGCCACCGGCTCCCCGTCGCGCGTAACACCGACCTCAACTTCGGTCTCCCCCGCGTGCTCCATCAGTCGCTGCTTGAGCGTCAGGAAATAAGGAGCGGCCGCCCCGGCCACCGTCAAAATTTGGTCGCCCACTTGCAGCCCACCTTCGTCGGCGGCTGAACCCGGATTGACCTTCTGCACAATGGTGGGAAAATTCACCTGGAAAGCGGACTTGACATGTTCGTCGACCAAGACCTGCCCGAGCTCCTTTTCAAAGCTCAACTCTACCGTTTCACCACTCCGCTC
>CALACF010000096.1 GCA_937890245.1 uncultured Flavobacteriales bacterium | reverse complement strand
GTGTGGACATGGCGAAGAACTACATGGACAGCTTGGCGCCAAATGCAATTGTCTTCACCAACGGCGACAATGACACCTTCCCACTGTGGTTTGTGCAGGAAGTTGAGGGCTACCGGACGGATGTCCGGATCGTGAATCTGAGTTTGCTTAATACGGATTGGTATGCAAATCAAATGAAGCGAAGGGCTTACGAAAGTGCGCCGGTACCGATCAAAATCAATGAGGAGCAGTATCGCCAGGGTACGCGCGATATCGTACTACTCGATCGCGGCTCGAGCAATCCCGAGGAGAAGTATTTCGACCTTGATGCAGCGATGACCGTTGCGCTTGATGACGACGACCAGGTCGACTATGGTGGCGGGAGGCTGTATGCGCATTTGCCCTCTTCGAGCTTCTCTCTTCCGGTGGACAGTGCTGCGGTGATGGCGTCTGGGATGTTGAGCGAGGATGAGGCCAAACTGATGGTGGACCGCCTCGAATGGACGGTTTCCGATAAGCACGGCAGCCCCAAATCGTACGTCTTGAAGAATCAATTCATGGTCCTCGACATGCTGCGCAACAACAACTGGGAGCGTCCGATTTACTTTGCAGTGACCATCGGACCGGACAGTTACATGGGGCTGGAGGACTATTTCCGCTTGGAGGGATTGGCTTGGCGATTGGTTCCCATCAAGTACGGTTTGGACCGCGGGCAGCCGAAAGGCGTGGACACCGATCGGATGTACCGCAATGTGATGGAGGACTTCCAGTACGGCGGCATGCAGGGCGACCGGGAGATCTACATGGACGAGAACAACCGGCGGATGGCGACGAACATCACGCTGCAACTCACGCATTTGGCGCAGGCCTTGCTCGACGAAGGCGACGCAGAGCGTTCACTCGATGTGGTCGATCATTTGATTGCTTCGACGCCAGCGCACAACGTGCCGTACACGCGGGTCCAATTGCCGACGGTTCAGCTGTATTGTCAGCTTGCCGCCGACTCGGGTTTGTCGGGCGAGCGCAAGGCTGATGCCGTTGAAGGTGCGCAGGCGTTGGCCTTGGGCTTGTTTGATTGGTTTGAAGGCGAGGCGACGTACCACCTGAGCTTGGAGCAAGGTTATTATGAGCAAAACGGACAGCAACTGTCTATGGCGGCCCAGGTTATGGCCCGCCTGGAAAGCACGGTCAAGCGCGCGTTCCCGGATAGCGAATTGTCAGCAGATTTGACTGCGCGGCTTGCTGAGATTCGCGAGACTCGGACCGCCCGTGACGCGGGACTGGACCGCTGATTCAATGGCTGAAGCGCGTTTGACACCGGTGCGGATTGGCATCCTGGCTTCGGGTTCTGGCACGAATGCCGAGCGTCTGATGCTTCAATTGCGGGGCAGGGTGGACATGCAGGTTGAGCGGGTATATTCCAATGCCCCTTCAGCGGGGGTAATCGGCCGCGCCCATGAGCTCAACATTCCGAGCCACGTCTTTTCCAAACCCGAACTGACCTCGGGCGCCCTGCTGGATCAGCTTGCGCTTGACGGCATCGACTTCGTCGTGCTGGCGGGCTTTCTGCTCAAGGTCCCTGCTTCGATGGTGTCCTACTTTGCGGGTCGCATGGCAAACCTTCATCCGGCCCTGTTGCCCTTGTTCGGTGGCAAGGGTATGTACGGCGAACACGTCCACCACGCTGTCCACCAGGCGGTCCAACAAGAAGGCCTGTGTGAAACGGGCATCACGCTCCACTGGGTGACGGCCGGTTACGACGAAGGGGCGATTTTCTTTCAAGCTTCGGCGGCTTTGGAGATGGCGGACGACCCGGCGCGCATCGTCGACAAAGTCCGCGCGCTCGAGTGCAAACACTTTGCCGTAGAAATGGAGCGCGCGATTGAATCTTGCTTTTCTTTGGGCCGGCGTTCAGACTAGGCCAGCGCATCATCAACCCCGTCCCATGTTCAACTTCAACGAACTCCTGAAATCCACGATGATCATCTTTGCTGTGATCGACATCTTGGGCTCTATACCTTTCATTCTCAACATCAAGCAGAAGACGGGGGATATCAATGCAAACAAGGCCTCGCTCGTGGCTTTGGGCATCATGCTCGCGTTTTTGTTCTTGGGTGAGGCGGTGATTTCCTTTCTCGGGGTTGATGTCAATTCATTCGCTGTCGCCGGCGCGATCATCATGTTTTTCATGTCGCTTGAGATGATTCTCGGCATCACGCTCTTTCAGCACGATGCCAAGTCGAGCAAGACGGCTTCCATTGTCCCAGTCGCATTCCCACTGATCGCCGGTGCCGGTAGTATGACATCCATTATTTCGCTTCGGGCGGAGTTTGCGCAGGTAAATATCGCCGTTGCCATCCTGATCAATATGGCCTTCGTGTTCATGGTCCTCAAGATGACGGGGCGCATCGAACGGTTCCTCGGCGAGGGCGGCATCGCTGTCCTGCAAAAGGTCTTTGGCATCATTCTGCTTTCGATCGCGATCAAGCTCTTCTCAAGCAACGTGGGCGGCCTGTTCCCATAATATGGAAGCGGTCCACCTCTATACTGACGGCGGCGCATCGGGCAATCCCGGTCCGGGCGGCTACGGTGCGATCCTGCTTTGGGGTGGCCACCGCCGGGAGTTCTTTGGCGCCTTCAGGCTGACGACGAACAACCGGATGGAGTTGCTCGCGGTCATCATTGCCCTAGAAGGACTCACGAGGGAAGGGGTAGAGGTGGTTGTTTTCAGCGACTCGAAATATGTGGTTGACGCCGTGGCAAAGGGCTGGCTTTTCAACTGGGAAAAGAAGTCATTCAAGGACAAGAAAAATCCGGATTTGTGGAAGCGCTTCCTAAAGATATACCGCGTCCACAACGTGTCGTTCCAGTGGGTTAAAGGCCACGCCGGGAACACGATGAACGAACGCGCCGACGAGTTGGCCGTCTCGGCCTACCAGCAAGGCCCCCTAGAAATCGACACTGCTTACGAGGCGCTTCAATAGCCCTCGCTGCCCGTGGGGTCGTACATTTGCTCCGCAAAAATCGACCCCACTCAAACTCGACCCGCCATGCGCACCGACAATTACCAAGGCCACGATTACTTCCAGATGGACGACTTCCTCACGGAGGAGCACAAGTTGATCCGCGACGCGGCCCGCGCCTGGGTCAAGAAGGAGGTTTCTCCTATCATCGAGGAAGCGGCCGAGACGCAGACTTTTCCCCGTCACTTGCTCGCTGGATTGGGTGAGATAGGCGCCTTCGGTCCGTACATCCCGCAAGCGTACGGTGGAGCGGGCCTCGACCAAATTTCTTATGGACTGATCATGCAAGAGCTCGAGCGCTGCGACAGCGGCCTTCGGTCGACGGCCTCTGTTCAAAGTTCGCTCGTGATGTACCCGATTTGGCGCTTTGGCTCCGAGGAGCAGAAGATGAAATACCTGCCCAAATTGGCCACAGGTGAAATGGTCGGTTGCTTCGGGCTCACGGAGCCAGACTTCGGATCCAACCCCGGTGGGATGATCACCAACTTTGTTCAGGACCCAGACAGTGCGGACCACATCATCCTCAACGGGGCCAAGATGTGGATTTCGAACGCGCCTTTTGCGGACATCGCCGTTGTGTGGGCAAAGAACGAAGAGGGCCGCATCCACGGTCTGGTTGTGGAACGCGGAATGGAGGGCTTCTCCACGCCCAAGATGACGGGCAAGTGGTCCTTGCGCGCCTCTGACACTGGCGAGCTGATCTTCGACAACGTCCGCATGCTTAAATCGCAGATCCTTCCCGAGAAGTCCGGCCTCGGCGCCCCACTGCTCTGCTTGGACTCTGCCCGTTACGGTATCGCTTGGGGCGCAATCGGCGCGGCACTGGACTGCTATGACACAGCCCTGAACTACGCCAAGGAGCGCGTTCAATTCGGCAAACCTATCGGTGCTTTCCAATTGCAGCAAAAGAAATTGGCCGAGATGATCACGGAAATCACCAAGGCCCAGCTGTTGACGCACCGCCTCGGCCAACTCCGCGAGGAGGGACGCGCCACCTCGCCCCAAATCTCGATGGCAAAGCGGAACAATGTAGACATGGCCTTGACCGTCGCCCGAGACGCCCGCCAGATGCTTGGCGCCATGGGCATCGTGGGTGAGTACTCCATCATGCGCCATATGATGAACCTCGAGTCGGTTGTAACCTATGAAGGCACGCACGATATCCACTTGCTCATCACGGGCATGGATGTCACAGGGCTGAACGCCTTTAAGTGAACGCGTTTAAGTGTGCGCCTTTAAGGACACGCTCGCGCCATGGCACAAAAAAGCCCGATCCACTGGACCGGGCTTTTTTATTTCCTTCAATTTTCCGACTGACGCTGGACTTGCCAGCTTTCGCCAAACTCGCCAAACTCGCCGACTGCCGCCAGTCGTTTAAAGCTTCTGCTTCACTTCGAACTCCTCGTACGCTTCGATGATGTCGCCGACTTTGATGTCGTTGAAGCGGTCGATGTTCAAACCACACTCGATGCCTTTCTTGACCTCTTTCGCGTCGTCTTTGAAACGCTTGAGCGAGCCAAGCTTTCCGGAGTAGACCACGATGCCATCGCGAACCAAACGCACTGTGTTGCTCCGCTTGATGAGTCCGTCTTGAACCAGGCAACCAGCGATTGTACCCACCTTCGAAATCTTGTAGATCTCTTGGATGAGGGCCGAACCGGTGACGCGCTCTTCGATCTTGGCAGAGAGCAGCCCTTCCATCGCATCCTTCATCTCTTCAATCGCTTGGTAGATGATGGAGTAGAGGCGGATCTGAATGTTCTCACGCTCTGCGAGTTTCCGCGCACCGCCCGAAGGCCGCACCTGGAAACCGATGATGATGGCCTCTGAAGCCGAGGCGAGCAATACGTCTGATTCGGAAATCTGTCCCACGCCTTTGTGGATCACGTTCACCTGCACCTTTTCGGTAGACAGCTTCAAGAGCGTATCGGAAAGAGCTTCTGTCGATCCATCCACGTCGGCCTTGATGATCAAGTTCAATTCTTTGAACTCGCCCACGGCAATACGTCGTCCGAGCTCCTCGAGCGTCAACTGACGCTGGGTCCGGATGCCTTGCTCGCGCTGTAGTTGCTGGCGCTTTGTTGCGACTCCACGCGCTTCGCGTTCGTCTTCCATCACGTGGAACTCGTCACCGGCATTTGGCGCACCATTCAACCCGAGGATCGAAACGGGCACCGAAGGACCGGCCTCCAGCATGGGTTGTCCGTGCTCATCGTGCATGGCGCGAATCTTTCCGCTCCATTGTCCAGCGAGGAAAACATCGCCAACGCGAAGCGTTCCGGCAGAAACCAATATGCTTGTCACATAACCACGCCCCTTGTCCAAGCTCGACTCGACGATGTTGCCGATGGCGCGCTTGTTTGGGTTGGCCTTCAAATCGAGCATCTCAGCCTCGAGCATTACTTTTTCGAGCAATTCCTCCACTCCTTCGCCTGTTTTCGCGGAAATTTCTTGGCCCTGGATTTTTCCACCCCAATCCTCAAGGAGGATGTTCATCTCCGAGAGCTCTTGCTTGATCTTGTCCGGATTGGCCGTGTCACGATCGCATTTGTTCAGCGCAATAATGAAAGGAATCTCAGCAGCCTGGGCATGTGAAATGGCCTCCTTTGTCTGTGGCATGACGGCGTCGTCAGCTGCAATTACGATGATGGCCAAGTCAGTGACTTGGGCTCCACGCGCACGCATGGCCGTAAAGGCCTCGTGACCAGGGGTGTCGATGAAGGTCATCTTCTTACCACCCTTTAATTCTACGGAGTACGTTCCGATGTGCTGTGTGATGCCGCCGGCCTCACCACTGATAACATTGGCGTTGCGAACGAAATCGAGCAATGACGTCTTGCCGTGGTCGACGTGTCCCATCACGGTTACAATCGGCGGACGGGCCTCCATGTCCTCGAGGTTGTCCTCTTCGACCACAATGGCCTCTTGCACCCCCGCACTGACAAAATCGACGATGAAATTGAATTCTTCCGCGATGATGCCAATCGTCTCCTTGTCCAAGCGTTGATTGATCGAAACCATCATCCCCAGGGACATACAGGCTGAAATCACCTCGTTCACCGAAATGTCCATCATCGAGGCGAGCTCAGATGCCGATACAAATTCGGTAAGTTCCAGCGTGTGCGCTGCAGCGAGCTCTTGCAAGTGCTCCTTCTCAGCACGGACGGCGACCTTGTCGCGCTGTGCCTTCCGGTCTTTTGTAGAAGTTTTCTTCTTGCCCTTGCCTCTGCTCAATCGGGCCAAGGTGTCCTTGATCTCCTTTTGGATGTCCTTTTCAGTGACTTCCTTGCGGGCACCTGGCTTGCCGCGTCCACGTACAGTTTTTGCAGCGGTTTCCTTGATGTCGACCTTGGTGATGCGCTTGCGCTTGCGCTTTTCTCCGGCAGAAGTAGGCTTCTTTTCGACGGGCAATACAATTTTGCCAATGACGACAGGCCCGGTGAGCTTGGCAGCACTTGCGCGGACCAACATCGGCTTGACTGCTATCGGTGTGGTGGGTGTCGCCGCGACCGCCGCTGTGGGCGCTGCAGGAGCAATGGGTGCGGCGGGTTTGGCAGCAGGCTTTTTTCCTTTGGCCAATGCACCTAAATCTACTTTGCCCAAAACTTTGAGCGGTTCAGCAGTTGCGGCCTTTGCCTTGATGACCTCTTTTCCGGCAGCTGGCTTCTTCTTAATCGGAGCTTCGGGTGCAGGCTTGTTTGCAGCGATGGGCGCTTCTGCGACAGGCTGTTCTTCAACCGCGGGTTTTTCCTCCACAGCCGGCGCTTCCACAACGGGTGCTTTGACGACAGGTGGTGCTTCGACCACAGGCGGCGCTTCGACCACGGGCGGCGCTTCGACCACGGGCGGCGCTTCGACCACGGGCGGTGCTTCGACCACAGGCGGCGCTTCGACCACCGGTTGCGCTTCGACCACAGGTGGTGCTTCGACCACAGGTGGCGCTTGGACCACAGGAGCAGCCACGGCGACAACCGCTGGTGGGGCAAGTTCGTCTACTTCAGCGGCGGCCCTGCGCTTGGAGTCCACAGAAACGGACGCGCGATCGGAAAAGATCGTGGCAACCTTGCGGTTGGCCACTGCTTTTTTCTCGTCGGCAAAAGATGAGCGCACTATGTCGTATTGCTCTGGGGCCAACTTGGTGTTGGGGCTGCTCTCTACTTCCACGCCTTGTTTGGCGAGGAATTCGACAATGGTATCGACCCCGAGGTTGAACTCGCGGGCGACCTTGCTGAGGCGTACCGGTTTGGTGGATTGTGACATATTCTGTTTGCGCTCTTTCGCTATGGGCTTGAATTGCTTGCTGGTAGCGAATTTAAGCTTCTAATTCCTCTTTCAAAATGCGGAGAACATCTTGGACGGTCTCCTCCTCAAGGTCGGTGCGCTTCACCAGGTCCTCTTTGGACAGATTCATGACGCTCCGAGCGGTATCGCAGCCAATCTTGCTAAACTCCTCGATGACCCAAGCCTCGATTTCGTCAGAGAACTCCTTGAGTTCCACGTCGTCAATTTCAGTCTCGCCTTCGCGGTAAACGTCAATTTCAAACCCGGTCAAACGGCCAGCCAACTTAATGTTGTGCCCGCCCTTGCCGATAGCGAGGGACACCTGGTCTGGCTCCAAGTAGACCGCAGCGCGGTCTCCGTCGATCTTGATCGAAGACACCTTGGCGGGGCTCAATGACCGTGAGATCATCAGCTCGTCGTTTGACGTGTAGTTGATCACGTCGATGTTCTCGTTCTTAAGCTCGCGGACGATACTGTGGATACGAGAGCCCTTCATGCCGACGCAGGCGCCCACAGGATCGACGCGGTCGTCGTACGATTCGACGGCCACCTTTGCACGGTCGCCCGGTGAGCGAACAATTTTCTTGATTGTGATGAGCCCGTCATAAATTTCGGGAACCTCCTGCTCGAACAGGCGCTCCAAGAACTCGGGTGCAGTGCGGGAGAGCAGGATGCGGGGGTTGTTGTTGCGGATTTCCACCTCAGCCAATACTGCGCGGATCGTGTCGCCTTTGTGGAAGAAGTCGCCGGGAATCTGTTGGTCGCGTGGAAGAATCAACTCGTTGTCGTCGTTGTCGATGAGCAGAATCTCGCGCTTCCAGATTTGGTAAACCTCAGCTGAGATGATCTCGCCAACGCGTTCCTTGTACTTGGTGTAGAGCGCGTCTTTCTCGAGGTCCATGACCTTGCCGGAAAGATTTTGGCGCATGGTCATCACGTTGCGGCGGCCGAAGTCCTCGATCTTAATCTCCGTAGATACGTCCTCGCCAACTTCGAAATCATCTTCGATGCGCAG
>CALACF010000095.1 GCA_937890245.1 uncultured Flavobacteriales bacterium | reverse complement strand
CCGTCAGGATCTTCATCAGCGTGCTCTTGCCGGTGCCGTTTCTCGCTACAAGCGCGCATTTTTGGCCTTTAGAAAGCCCGAACGTCAAGTCCTCAAAAATTGTCCGCTCGCCAAATCGCTTGCTCAACCCCTCGACCGAGAGGACATTGTCAGATGCCATGCTGCAAAAGGTATATGGCTGCAAAGGTATATTCGCCCATGTTGAATTGGGATGTGATTGCGTGGAAGGATTTGAGTCGGGATGCGCTCTATGAAATCCTTGCCCTGCGTGCTGAGGTTTTTGTCGTGGAGCAGGATTGTCCGTACCAGGATGTGGATGGAAAGGATGCCAATTCTCTGCACGTGGTGGCCTGGTCTTCCGCCGATTATGCCAATTCTACGCGCCGGGCCCTTGCCTACACGCGGATCGTTTTTCCGGGCGGGAGTTATGCTGAGCCGAGTATTGGACGCGTGGTCACAGCAGCCGAAGTGCGGGGGCAGGGCGTGGGCGTGGAGCTGATGCGGCGATCGATCACGGCCTGTCAGCGTCATTTTCCGGGCCAGCCGATCCGCATCAGCGCGCAATCTTATCTCGAGAAGTTTTATGTCGAGCTCGGCTTTGTGCCCACGGGCAAGACCTATTTAGAGGACGGCATTCCGCACCTTGAAATGCTGCTTGCCGGGGCGGGCTGAGCCGTTATCTTAGCGGCATGGAGCAGGCCCCAGTGGCGTCCGTGGTCATCCCTTGTTTGAACGAGGTCGACACCATTGGGGCGTGTATCGATTCCCTTTTGGCACAGCAATCGCTGGCCGGGGATTTAGAAATTATTGTGGTCGACGGGCTTTCGGATGATGGCACGGTTGAAGTCCTTGAAGACTATGCCAAGGCCCACCCTCAAGTCATACACCTATCTAATCCAGAGCGCATTACACCTGTCGCTATGAATCTGGGGTTTAAGTCAGCGCGCAGTGATGTTGTCGTCCTTTTGGGCGCCCACGCCGAAGCAGCACCCGATTTTGTGCGGCGCAACCTCGAGGCGCTCTCTGCCCACAAAGAGTCGGGCTGCGTCGGCGGTGTGGTCGAGCAAGTGCATGGTGATGCGACGAGCCGGCGAATTGGTCGAGCGCTCACCTCGCCCTTTGGTGTTGGCGATGCGCGGTTCCGCACGGGCGGACTCGCTGGCCATGTCGACACGGTGGCCTTTGGCGCCTACCGCAAGTCGGTGCTCGACGAAATTGGCGGGGTGGATCCGGGCTTGGTGCGCAACCAAGACGACGAGCTGAACTACCGCCTGACCGAAGCCGGCTGGCGCATTTGGTTTGATCCGCGGATCCGCTCGACCTATCATGTTCGCAGCAGCTTTCGCCAACTCTTCCGCCAATACCGGCAGTACGGCTATTGGAAGGTCTTCGTGAACAAGAAGCACAGCGCAATCACCACCTGGCGCCAAACTGTTCCGGCCGCCTTTTTACTGGCGATTTTCGTCGCAGTTGCCTGCCTGGCGACGGGCCTGGCGCCGACGGCGCTGTTGTGGCTTCTGGGATTGTGGATGCTTGGCGCCGTAGGATCGGCCCTCTCCGGCGGCGGCCGCCTGATAGATGTGCCCGGCGTGGTGCTCTCATTCATCACGGTTCATGTGGGATACGGCTGGGGCTATTGGTCTGGTATCCTGCGCTTTGTCGTTTTGCGCCGCAAGCCCTCACTTGAATCGAAGACCCTGACGCGTTGAGCGGTTTGCAGGCCCATCTAGCGCGCGCCGAACACGCTACTGTCCTGGCCGTGGTCCCCGCGCTGTTGCTGGGCGGTCGGGCAGTTTCGTACGTCCTGTTTGTTTGGCTGCTGTTGCGTGTGGCTGGTGCTGCTGCTGGCAAAGAGCGGTACATCAGCGCAGCGCGCCCTGCCAAGGTGTGGGGCTGGATGGCTGCCTACTTTGCGCTGCAGCTGCTCGGAACGCTTTGGAGTGAAAATGTGGCGGCGGCCCAGTTCAGCTGGGAAGTGAAGGCGAGCTTTCTGGTGGTGCCGCTCATCGTGATGCTGCGGGGTGCGCTGTCGGCCGAAAAATTACGTCGCGCCCTCCTGCAAGGCGTGGTTTACGGAACTGGGGCCTACTTGGTGTTGCGCCTGGTGAACGGCATCTGGCTTGCGCTCAATGCTGCAGAGCCCAATCCATTCGCAGGACTTCATTACGCCGGGCTTGCGGGCGATGTGCACCCAACGTATTTGGCGCTTTACGCCGCCGCCGGGCTTGCCTTTCTCGCTGAGTTGTTTCCGAAAAGGCGGCGTCTTCAGGCCGGACTCGCATTCTTGTTACTGCTGTCGATTGGGCTGCTGGGCTCCAAAGCTGGGGTGATCGCTGCAGTGCCGGCGCTCTTCTTTTATGCCCGCGCACAACCGGGTACGTCCCCCCGGCGACTTCTGACCGGCTTGGTGGGTGCAGCACTCCTGGCGACTGCGGCGTATGTCTCATCGGCCGACCGTTTCTTGGAACTGGCAACCGCTGTGGAGGCGGTCGAAGCCATCGAGCTTCAGGATGCGGCCGCCATCAGGAGCAGCTCCTCTGGCCGCGTTGCAGTGTGGCGTAGCGCCCT
>CALACF010000094.1 GCA_937890245.1 uncultured Flavobacteriales bacterium | reverse complement strand
CTTCAGGCGGATTCCGGTCGGCGTGCAGCAATCAAAATCTTGCCACCTTGAGCAACCACTTGGCCTGTATTTTCTGCGTAGCCAATATGCTGCACCGACTCGACGACGAATCCGACTTGGGTCAAGGCGTCTGTCAATTCTTCTGATTCGCAGTAATGAAGGAAGGCGACGCCAAGGCCCTCGTGCTTTTTGTAGAACACGTCGCCGCGTTCATAGCCGTGGCTCTCGAGGTTGAATTCGCGGAACATTTCATCGGCTTGGGGCCCCCACTCTAGCGGATCATGGAGGTCGAAGGCATCCATGATGAACAGGCCGCCGGGGCGCAGACATGAATAGGCCTGCGCGAGGGCCTTCACGCGTTCTTGCGCCGAGGAAAAATGCCCAAAGGCGTACATCAGCGTGATGGCGTCGTAGCCGCCCCGGGCGACCGAACAATCGCCCCAGACTCCGATGATGGCCTCCACACCATTTTCTCGCGCCTTGGCTACCATGCGGGCAGAGATGTCGATGCCGTCGATCTCGTATTGAAGACCGGCCAATTCGCGCGTCGCTACAGCACGTCGGCCCGTTCCGCAAGCAATGTCGAGCAAGCGCTCTGGCCGCTCGATTTTAAAATGCCCAGCGATCAGACCGTTGACACCGTCCGTATATCGCTCGCGCAACGCACTGCGCGCATCGAGATCGTCGTACTCAAGTGCCTGCTCGCAATAGTAGGTTGAGACCATCTCTCGAATATCAGCGGCCGCAGGTTTGGGCAGAAGCGGATAAAATCGGTGCGTCTTGAATGCTGCCTGTGCTTCCATCGGGATAAACTCAAAGGCGCGCTCCTCGAATCGTCGGAAGCAGGAAGCGGGCTGGTTGAAGGAAGCCGTCGCCGCATTGGCATTCAACTCGGCAAGCATACATTTCTTCTCATCAAAAATGACCATTTTGTCTAAATCGACCAGGGCAGGCGAGTAGAAATGCAATGTGAGCAAGGGCTCAGATTTGCTGGCGTTGACAATCTTGTGGATGGCTCCGTCCGGCTCGTTTAGCACCCCACCCCTGCTCGCCCGAACCGAACTGTGTTCAGTCAGGGTCGCGCCGTCAAAGAGGTACTCCACGTTTTCCACCTCACCCTCCAAGCACAGTACGTACCCCCAAAAACCTTGGTGGTGGTGGATTGCGCTTTCCGATCCAGGAGGCCAGTTGATCAGCACACATTCGAATGGCTCCATGCACAAAACGTTGCGCGTATAGTTTCCCGACGCATCCAGGGCAGGCACGTGCTCAGAAATTTTCAACGCATCCAAATCAACCGATCGCACAAAGCGACCGAGCCACCCAAAATCATGGTTGGCAGGGGTTTCATCAAGAATTCGCTGGACGAGTGAGCGCAATGGGTGGCTGTTTTGGGCCGAGCGAAAATAGCCCATTTGTAACCTTTACCACGCAGAACGGGTACAGAAGCAACGATTCTAAACCGCCTGCCATGTCTCAACACAAAATCGTGAGCTACACAAAGCTCAACCCAACCCTACGTAATCACTTGCGTTCGCTCTACCCCGACGGATTCGAAGGCCGCACATTCAACCTTCGCTTGCCAACTTCTCGCCAAGTGTACCGCATGGTACGTATGGAGTCCGGTGGCATCAACTACATGGTCAAGATCGGCCTGGTGATTGAGGGCTACGATTATAATTGAGCGGTCCGGTCAGCTGATTTTTGCTGCTTGCGGTGTTACTTGCCGCCGTGAAAATCTCGACCACCATCCTGCTCCTCGTGTCTGGCCTTATCGCCGGCACACCCACGTTATTTGCTCAGCTCACATCGGGTCCTATGCTCGGCCATGTGGGCCTGCGATCCGCCAAGATCTGGGTACAGACGGCTGAACCTTCTGATGTTTCCGTTGCGTATTGGCCCCTTGACGGTGCCAATTCTGACAACTCATCCCCCGCAAATCGGCAAGTTTCGGCCCGATTCCAAAGCTCTACGGAAACGGCTGGAACCGCCACCATTGAATTGGCTGGCCTCGAACCGGGCACCACTTACCAGTACCGCGTATTGGTAAACGGCACATCAACCACGGACGCAGAAATTTTTGCACTCAGCACCCAGCCGCTCTGGCAGTACCGCACAGATCCGCCTGAGCTAACCATAGCCCTGGGCAGCTGCGCGTACATCAATGAAGAGGCCTACGATCGCCCGGGCAAGTCTTACGGCAGCGGCTACGAAATCTTCGACGCAATCGCCGATACTGAGCCCGACG
>CALACF010000093.1 GCA_937890245.1 uncultured Flavobacteriales bacterium | reverse complement strand
TCACTTTGGCTGATTGCATGGAACGCTATTTCTCTGCTTCGGGCGCAGACTACAACGCCCAAAACAACTTCTCCAACGGCGCGCCCGGAACGAACTTCGACTACTCCAACATGGCCACTGCGCTCGCGGGCTATTTGGTCGAGGTGATTTCTGGCGAACTCTTTGACCAGTACAGCAACACCAACCTGTTCGAACCGCTGTGCATGCACAACACCGCCTGGTACCTCTCGGAATTCGATACACTGCAAGTCGCCCGCCCTTATCAATTTCAAGGGGGCCAATTCAGCCCGTTTTCCCATTACGGATTTGCCGATTACCCCAACGGACTTCTTCGATCGAGTGTCAAAGATTTGGCCAATTTCATGATTGCCTACCTCCAAGGTGGCGCCTTCAACGGAGATCAATTGCTCACCGAGTCGTCCATAGAAGAAATGCTGACCCTTCAAATTCAGGGGATTGAAAATACGCAGGGGCTGAATTGGTATCAGGAAGAAATTTACTTGTCTGGGGGCGGCGTCGTTGACTTGTGGGGCCACAACGGGGGGGAAAGCGGGGCGACCACCGATCTGTACATCGACCCTGAAAATGAAATCGGCGTGGTGGTATTGAGCAATGCAGAGGGCGAGAACTTGTATGTCGTTGATGAGCTCTATGACTATGCTTTGGCGCTTTCTACTTCTGGGGTCGGCAACCCGGCGTGCGGCACTGTTTCGGTCGCTGAGGCATCCATCGGCGAAGTGCCTCCGAGCCTATATCCAAATCCCGCCAGCGGCGCTTTCACCATCGCATCAGAAAGCGGCGGGTTGTTTATTTTGTATTCTGCGCAAGGCAAAGAAGTGTTGCGCGAAGAGGTCGGACCCAGAGAGGAGATGAGCACATCAAAACTGGAAGTTGGACATTACACCGGGCGTTTAAACAACGCATATTTCAAACTCATTATTCAATAATTCTGTGGCCTTAAAGTTTATTTTCTCGTGCGCAATTGCCGCGGCAATCACCTGCTTCCCCGCGACCTCAATTCAAGCTCAAAACGAACTCGTAAGCGAGGCATTCGATGACGCTGCCCTGCCCGATGGCTGGTCTCAGCAAACGCTTTCCGACGATAGCGGATGGATCGGCGGCGACGACACTGGCCTGCAAAGCGACTGGTGGGATATCGCCCCCCACGGGGACTTTATTGCGACAAACGACGACGAATGTGATTGCGACAAAAGCGCGGATTACCTCATCATGCCACCGCTCAACTTGACGGCTGTAGAGGGCCTGCTCCTCTCATTTGCCAGTTACTTTTCCGGTGAACTATTCGAGGGCAGTACCGAGGTGGCAACGATTGAATATTCCCTGGATGAAGGTGTATCCTGGACGGTCCTCCAAACCGTAGAAGGCAACGGAAATTCGGACAACACGGTTTGGGAGAACGTATCTGTCAACCTAAGTTCCCTTGCGGGCAACGCCAATGTTCTTGTGGCTTTTCGATACAATGACGACGGCGGCTGGATGTTTGGCTGGGGCATCGACGACGTTCTCCTGTATGAGCCCCAAGGCTTGGATGCTGAGTTGACATCGCTTTCAATGGCTTCCAATGCCAATCTTGGCAGTGAGTTGGATGTGGTCGGATTGATTACAAACGCAGGTGCGGACCTGATCCAAAGCCTGGACGTTACGTGGAATTCAGGAGGCCAAGACCATGTTCAAGGGTTTTCAGACCTAAACCTGGCAATGGGGGAGTCGTTCGCATTCACCCACCAAGATGTATTTGTCGCGGCGACAATGGGCAACAACGACATCGAGGTTGGCATTTCAAACGTCAACGGCACAGGCGACGAAAACTTAGAAAACAACGCGCTAACAGCTGGCGTGACGGTCATCGAGTACGGCGGTATTTCAAGCGGCACGTATGAGCGGGAGTACATTTATTACCATCCCGGAAACGCGCCAGCGAACTGCCCGTTGGTCTTTGTTTGTCACGGCTATTCTGGATCGGCAGCTGGAATAATGAACTACTCAGACTTCAACAGTCTGGCTGATGAATTTGGCTTTGCAGTCTGCTATCCGCAGGGTATTGAGGATTCGGACGGCTACACATTTTTCAATGTGGGCTATGATTTTCAGAACAATGAAACAGTGGACGATGTGGCTTTCTTGGAGGAGCTGACAGATCTGTTTGTGGCGGAAAATGCTGTTGACCCGGACAAGGTGTTTTGTACGGGGATGTCAAACGGCGGTGACTTGTGCTACTTATTGGCATGTGAAGCGTCGGAAACATTTGCTGGCGTGGCACCTGTGTCCGGCATGATCATGCAGGACATCATGGACGGGTGTTCGCCGTCGGAAACGGTCGGCATTCTTGAGATCCACGGCACGGACGACAACGTCACGTACTTCAATGGCGATCCACAGAACCAGGACAATTGGGGCGCTTATCCCAGCATCCCAGCGACTGTGGATTTCTGGGTCGACCTCTACGGTATCGGCCTGATCGAATCGGGCACATTCTCAGACATTGCCCCCAATGACGGAAGCACAGTTGTCTATGATAAATATGGTCTCGATGGCGATTGCGGGGAGGTCTGGCTTTACACGGTGCAAGGGGGTGGGCATGATTGGCCCGGCTCATATGGGAACATGGACATCGATTCAAGCCGTGAGGCCTGGCTCTTCTTCGAGCAACTCTGCTCTGAAACCATTGGTGTCGACGACCTCGAGGCGCCTTCAGAGCGCGGTCCGCTTGTCCAAGTCGTCGACGTTTTGGGCCGCACCCTCGACCAAACCTCTGCGACACCAGGCGCACTTCTGTTCTATATCTACGAGAATGGCGCGGTAGAAAAGGTAATTTTAGGCCGCGATCAATAGGTGTCGCATATCGCAGTTATACCAACTTGCTGGCAGTTGCCGTCTGCTTTCCTGAAGGCAAGGCGGCGTCCTGTGCCCTCTTTTGGTTTTGTTGCCACCTTGGACACAGTTCGACGTACAGCACACCAAATTCAGCCATGAAGAAGATTTTCAAAGTACCCGTCCTCCTATGCCTGATTGGCGCCGTCGCCGGTTTTATTTTCATCCAACGATCGGGTACCGATTACGCATTTATGTTGGAGACGGATGGCGTTGAGGCCGCCGTGGAAGTGGTATTTGATGACATGGCTGTGCCGCATATTTATGCCGATAGTGAGACCGATGCCCTTTACGCTCTGGGCTACGTCCACGCTTCGGAGCGACTGTGGCAGATGGATTTACTTCGTCGGGCTGGAGCAGGTGAGCTGTCGGCATTGCTCGGCAAGGACATGGTTGAGAACGACCAGTACCTGCGGACGCTCGGTATGCGCGATGCGGCGGACCGGGCGACGAAGGCTTTCCAAGCTGAGGCACCGCTCCAAATCCAAGCTGCAGCTGCGGCCTACTTGGAAGGTGTCAATCGCTTCATTTCGGAGGGCCATACGCCATTGGAATACCGCTTGGTGGGCTCCACCCCTGCCCCCTTTGACACCCGAGACATGTACTGCGCCACGGGTTTCATGGCATACAGCTTCGCCATCCACCTAAAGACAGAGCCCATTCTGGACTGGATGAAGGCCAATCTAGCCCCGGCCTACGTCACCGACTTGGCCACGACCCCGGACGGCTTCACGCGCATTCCCGTTCACGGGCGCCCGGCCAATTCTATTGCGCCCGCCGCCGCCATGCGCGACATTTCAGGCCTTTCTATAAAAGTCGCAGCCCTCGACGCGGTGCGTCCCGTTCCCCAGTGGATCGGCTCCAACGCCTGGGTCATCGGCGGCGACAAGACCGCCTCGGGCGAAGTCATCTTTTGCAACGACGCGCACATGGCTTACGCCTCGCCGTCGGTCTGGTACGAGGCCCATATTGTAACGCCGGATGTTGAATACTACGGGAACCACATTGCCGGCTTGCCCTTCCCCGCCATTGGCCACACACGTTCGCACGCCTGGGGCATCACCATGTTTGTAAACGATGATATCGACCTTTACGCGGAGACGATCAAAGGCGAAAAATACTTGCACGACGGGGCGTGGCTTGACCTGGAAGTCACGACGGAAACGATCAAAGTTCAGGGCGGCGACAGCGTCGAGTTCGAGCTTCGAAAAACGCACCACGGCCCAATTATCCACGACGATGTAGCCATGTGGTGGGCGTATACGCAGTACCCAGACAATAAAATTCAGGAGGCGTTCTACGGATTTTCTCGCGCCGAATCTTTGGAGGACGTCCAGCGTTCAGCCGCACTCGTTCACGCGCCGGGGCTGAACATCATGTACGGAGACGAGCAAGGCAACATCGCATGGTGGGCAAGCGCCAAATTGCCCGTCCGCCCCGCGCATGTGGACACCAAGGCGTCGATCGACGGGAGCTTGGCGGAAAATGACCCCACCGGCTGGTACCCCTTCGAGAAGAACCCGCAATCGGTCAACCCCGCTTGTGGTTTCGTGTTTTCGGCCAACAACGCGCCGGACAGCGTGGATGGCGTTCATTACCCGGGCCATTACTACGCTGGGAATACGCGGGCGGCGGCGATTCAGTCCGCCTTGCAGTCGCAAGACAAAGGCTGGACTGTCGCCGACGCCCAGAGACTCCAGTTGAGCAATCACTCGCCGGTCTACGACCGCAACAACGCCATGCTCGTGGGCCATGTTGGCGAGCAGGAGTTCTCGCCTGAAGTGGCCGAACTGCTAGATCAGATGCGGGGTTGGCACGGAACGCATGAAGGGGCTGAGACGTCGCCTACGCTGTATTACCGATGGATGTACCGGACGATTGAAGGCGCCATGGCTGACGAGTTCATCCGTGGAGCTGCTGCGGACCGTTCGGGAGCCGAGAAATTTGAAACGTTCCACAAGACGATTGTGAGCGAGAATACGTTCCCCCGTTTATTGGCCAACTCAGATTCGCCTTGGTGGGACGACGTGCGGACTGAGGCCGTGGAAACGCCAGCCGACATCATTGCTGCGGCCTTCCGCACAGCCGTCAAAGATCTCGAGGGCGCGCTCGGCGCGGACGCTTCTGCTTGGCGGTACGACCGGCTCCACCACGTGACCCACAAACACGCCATGGCTGACGTGCCTGTTCTTGGCGACTTCCTCAACGTGGGTCCGTTCCCTGTTCCGGCGGCAAAAGATGCGCTGAACAAATATGAGTTCAAGCTGAAAGAGGCCGTTGACTATGAAGTGTTCTCGGGCCCTTCGATGCGCATCTCGATTGATTTCGCCGACGTCGACGCGGCCGAGAGCATTCTTCCGACAGGCCAATCCGGCAATGCCTTCAGCAAATTTTACGACAACCAGGCCCCCCTCTACCACGCCGGTCGCTTCCGCGCCCAGCGCATGGACCGGGCAGACATTGACGCCCACACCATTGGAGTTTCAACCCTTTTACCGGCCGAGCTTCCTTGAAAATTTGTTCCGAGCTCATAGCATTGGCCCACTCTCACGCCGGCGAAAGAAGAAGTTGACCAGCACCAAATGTCCGATCAGCACCAGGTGCAGAGGCGCGAGGTACCAAGGCCAAGCCCAATCCAAGATGAAGGGGTTGTCTGCAACGGGGGCGACCCAGGTGAACATGTAGTTGGCAACAGCGCCGATGTCTGAGGGCCAATAGATATTGAGCGCACCGTTGATGCCAATCATCACGAAAGACAGCAAGGCAAGGCTGAAGTACACGCGAAGCCAAGCGTAGCGCGCGAACCGCATGCCGTACGTGCGGTACATGATGATCGGAACCCAGATCAGCGCGGCGTGTTTGATGGTATAGACGATCACCGAAAAGCCCGAGGCGCCGGTGTTGAACTCGGGCGTCATAAATGAGTGAAAGCCGCCGATGATGCCGAGAAATCCGGCGAAAGCAAAGACGCGCGGGTTGCGGTAGAAACAATTGATGGCAAGCATCCACGCGTTGATGCCGCAAAGCTGCAAGGGCAGTGAGCGATGCACGGTGAACGGCGGGTCTGTGCTGAAAATCTCGTTGCCCAATCCAATGCCGAGGAAAACGACCATGGACCACCCAAGTGTTTTCAATGCACTGGCGCGCCGGTTTTCAGGCAATCGCCCAAACAGCCGCATCACCAACCAACCCCCGACCAAGGCCCCGCCCATCATCATCCAATACCGCGGTTCGCTCGCTGTTATGACCACTGTAAAATCGTCCATCCCGCCAATGTAGACAATTCCCCGCCGCATGTACCTTGCCGCCGGATGACCGAGAAACGGACAGGTTGGAGAAAACTATTGAAAGGGTCTGCAATTGTATTGGCAGTCAAGGTGTTGGGTGCTTTGGGCGGGCTCGGCTTTGCCTATATCGTTGTGCAGCAGCAGGGTTCTGCAGCCTTCGGGCTTGCTGAATTTCTACTGACCTTGGTAACGGTGATCGCTGTTTTGGGCCGCCTGGGCTTGGACGCTGCGGTGGTCCGGTTTTTCGCCGCATTTGCCGAGCAGGGCCGCTGGGCGGCCATCCGATTGGCCATCCGTTGGGCGGGCGTTCGCGTGCTGCTTGCGACCACGATTTTGGGCTCGATCGCCTGGGGCTTGTGGAGTTTTTGGGCGGCGGGTTTTGATGAAAATTTTGAACAAGTCATGCCCTGGCTATTGCCGGCATCCATCCTCTTTGCCCTCGCGGGGTTTGCAGCAGAATCGCTTCGTGGACTTCAAAAGATGTTCCCGTATGCGCTCCTGCAGCCCGGCCCGATGATGGGGCTCGCTGCGGGCCTGTTTCTGCTGTGGCCTGGCGGCTTGTCAGCTGTCGACGCCTTGGGTCTTGCGGCTTGTATTTGGGGCGTTGTGGGCATTGTCTGGATCGCAATTGCGCTCGGGAGGTTGCCGCGCGAAGCCGCCGCAACGTCCGACCAACGCAAGCCGCTCGAAGAAATTTGGCAGGCGGCCCGGCCGATGTGGCTGAGTGGAGGTTTGTACTTGGTCATGAGCTGGACCGACGCCTTGATGGTGGGCCATTTTATGACAGCTGAGGACCTCGGCGTATACCGCTTTGTTTTTCGTTTGGCAGCCCTAGTGGCGTTCAGCCAATTCGCAATCAATGCCATCGCAGCCCCTAATTTCGGCGCCCTGCACGCGTCGCGTGACTGGGATGGTTTGCGCACGGCCGCGCACCGCATCGGCTGGCTCAACATGGCATTTTCCTCCGCCGTGCTCCTTGCCGTGCTCCTTGCCGCGCCCTGGATCACTGCCTATTTCGGCCAGGAATTCTCAAGCGATGATGCCTGGATTTCCTTGGCGTTGTTGGCCTTATCCCAATGGATCAACGTGATATGCAGCCCAGTGATGTACCTCAACATGACAGGCCGAGAGCGCGTTGTGACCCGCATCATGGCCATTTTCGCGTTGCTGAATGTCGCACTCAATCTCTGGCTGATCCCAGAAATTGGCATGGTCGGCGCAGCGTTGGCCACCGTGGTCGGCTCCGCGCTTTGGAACACCGCAGCGGTGGCCTACATCCGGAGGGCGGACGGCTTCGTGCTCATACCGTTGCTCGACTTGATTCGCCGCAAGAACGCCGGGAAGTAACGCCCGCAATAACGCCAGATCAATTTACGACCGCGCGCACCGTTGCGACACCATCGCTCGGATTCGGGAAGGCCCGCACGTCCATTCCCACCATGGGTTCAACACCTTGCGCCATCGGTGGCAGTTCGACTGACTTTGACGCAGACTTCATAGTCGCCACCAGCGGCATATATGTGGCTGGCCCCAGTAGCCGGACCATTGTGCATGCTTGTGGCTCCGTCATCCCAAATCCAAAGTGCCAAATCGCATTCGCTTTGGATCTCGTTGTCGAAAAAGTTGTCGTCACAATAGCAGCCCTCGTTGCCGTCGCAAGGAGGAATAATTACAAGCATTTTGAAGTCACAGCAATTCAGATGATAAAAGTCTGGGGCGGTAGGTCGTGCTGCGGTCGTCTATTCAGTTGTATATTTGCGCCCGCTTTGGGCAATTAGCTCAGCTGGTTCAGAGCGCTGCCTTGACAGGGCAGAGGTCACTGGTTCGAGCCCAGTATTGCCCACTTTGTAAGAACGCCCGGTTAACGCCGGGCGTTTTTGTTTCCGGAATTTACTTGGGACATTCAGGGTTGATACGGTTCAAAGTCAGTGGGCTGTACGACTTTGGTCAGCTGTTCACGGGAAATACCTTGATGGAGGGATGGTGGGGCTGGGAATTTTATGCCAATTTTGCATCGCATGAACCTCACAAGCGTCATACATCTAAAGCGGATCACCGACTTGAAGCCCGACGAGTCGGGCCGCATCGAGCGTGTGGACTGTTCGGATGCGATGGTTGCGCTGATGGAACTCGGCTGTGTAGTAGGGGAGACCCTGGAGATGCGACAGAAGGCGCCGTTTGGCGGGCCCGTTGCGGTGTCGACTGGCGGTCACGTGTTCGCCATGCGCAAGGCGCAGGCTCGCGAAGTCTGGGTCAGCTCGCAAGATTGAAGGCGGCGAAGGCGGCAAGCCAAGCAATGGCCGTCATGCCCAAAGCTTGGGCGATGGCCCACGCCCAACTGTCGAGCTCTCGCCTAACCACTGCAATCGTGCTTGCGCACTGCATGGCGAACATATAGAAGACGATCAGTGATAGGGCGGTTGCCGGCGAGAGGGTACCCGAGCGGGCGAGACGCGTTTGAAGAGCGCTGATGCCGGCCTCATCTTCTTCTGCTGCATAAAGCGTGGCCATCGTTCCGACGAAGACCTCGCGCGCGGCAAACGACGCCATCAGGGCGATGCCCATGCGACCGTCGTAGCCCAGGGGGGCGATGGCCGGCTCGATGAAGCGGCCCAATTCGCCAGCCCACGATGCGTCGCTTCGCGCCGCTCGGTGTTCCAGGTCGGTTACTTGGCCGGTGATGGGATCTGAGGTGAAATTGGCATCAACCGCCTCAAACGCGCCGGAAGGAGCGGTATTGGCCAGGACCCACAAAACGATGGAAACCCCTACAATCACGTGGCCTGCAGAGGTGATGAAGTCCTTCGATCGCCCCACGATTTGACGCCCCACGTTGCGGAGCGACGGCCAGCGATAAGGTGGCCATTCCTGGGTGAATGCCCCCGTCGTTGCCTTTGGCAGGACGTGGTGTAACACCAAGGCCAATGCAAGTCCAGCCAGCAATCCCGCGGCATACACGCCGAAAAGGAAGAGCCCCTGGAGGTTGAACCCAGCCCATGTTTCATCGGGCACCACGAAGCCCACGAGGAAGACATAGACCGGCAGCCGCGCCGAACAAGTCATCCACGGCGTAATCAGGATGGTGAGCAGTCGCTCGCGCCGCCCTGGGATCGCTCGCACGGCGATGATCGCGGGAATCGAGCAGGCAAACCCGCCCATCAGCGGCACGGCTGATCGGCCGTCCAAGCCCAGCGCTCTAAGCCAACGGTCATTCATAAAAGACACGCGCGTCATGTAGCCCGACTCCTCCAGCGCCGTGACGGCCCCAAACAAAATGGCGATTTGCGGCACGAAAATCACGACGCCTCCCAACCCTGGAATCACGCCCTCCACTAAAAGTCTACTCCCCCAGCCGGTAGGCAGCACAGCTTGGACCCAGTCTGCCAATGCGACCATGCCCGCGTCGATCCATGCCATGGGTGCGCCCGACCACGCATAAACCGCTTGGAAGATGAAGAAGAACACGGCAAACAAGATGATCGGACCGAAGATGCGGTGGGTCAGTGTTCGGTCGAGCGCGCGCGTCGTGGGCGGTTCGACAACGCGGCCTTCCTCAAAAACATCGGCCGCCGCTTCGCGCACAGTGCGGCTTCTGCGGCCCGCTTCTTCGAGCTGATTTGTGGCAGGTGATCCAACACGTACGGCGCGTGCGTGCTGCAACGCTGCGTATTGCGGCGCATCTTCGTCGGTCAGCCAATGCGGCCAGTCCGTCGCAGCAACCAACAGCGCCCGCCCCGAGCAGCTCAGCGTGGGAAATGCAGCCAACATTTCCGGCTCCTCGTCTCCATGCGCGTGGTCTCCATGCG
>CALACF010000092.1 GCA_937890245.1 uncultured Flavobacteriales bacterium | reverse complement strand
ATGGAAGGCGGGCAGTAACCGTGATCGACGGGGTGAAATCCCCGCCCGCGATCACATCAAATCACATCAAGGATATGGCCACAACAACAATGGCCACTATGGCTAGGGCCAACAAGACTGGACCTGCGATCTCGTTCTGTTCGGGTTCTTGATGTTCGTGCGACATGATGTGTGGCGTTGTAACGTGATTTGTGACGTTGGAGCGTCAAAAGTAATGTCCGCTCACGCCAAAAACAACGCAGCGATTTAAATCCTAACTTGGCGACCCCCAAGGAATCCATGCAACCTCTACCAAGGAGTCGCAGTTGACCTTTTGAAACCACCTTCAACCGATTCGCAATGAACCTGAAACCTTCCTTTGCCATCGCGCTTTGCGCACTGTTCTGCACCATTTTCGCTACCACCGCATCTTCGCTTACCGCGCAAGATTGCCTCGAAGGTGAGACCCAAGTCATCGTCAGTATCGTCGCTGACAACTGGCCCTATGAAATTTCTTGGAACCTCCACGACGGCGCAAACGACTTGCTGGCAGAAGGCACGTACAACAGCGATACGCTTTGCTTCGATGCCGATGTGTTGACAGCCTGCTGGCGTTTCACCATGATCGATTCTTACGGAGATGGCATGAACGAAACCGGATCGTACGCTGTGCTGCTCGACGGCGACACCGTCCTGAGCGGCGGTGGCAATTATGGCTTTGTTGAGAACCACTGGATTGGTTGTCCAGAGGGCATGATCTGTGACACCGGCACCGCGCTCACCACGGACAACCTGGATACGTGGTTGACCTCAGATGCCGAAGTCCAGTGGTACACCTTCACACCAGCGGAAAACGGCATGTACACTTTGTCGAGTTGCGCCTCAGGTTGTGATACGCGGTTGTGGATCTACGATTACTGCAACATGAACAACTTCGACGATACCAATGAAGGATCGATCTACTACGACGACCAGCAAGGTGGCTGCGAAGAAATGCCGGAATCAGCCCAGCTCACCGCGCTGCTCGAAGGCGGTGTAACTTACTGGATTCGCTTCACGAGTCTCTCGGACTGCGAGACATTTGACTGGTGGTTTGCTTATGCAGGTTTGCCTACAGGGTGCATGGACGAAACCGCTTGTAACTTCCAGCCCGCTGCGGAAGTCGACAACGGAAGCTGCATTTATCCCGGCGATCCGGACTGCACCGGCCCCGATTTGGTCGTCGTGACCAGCGCCATCGAAAACTCACTTTCCGCTGAGACCATGATGGTTGGTGAGGATAACTGTTACGTCATTGAGGGCTGCCTCAATGGCTACGGCCAGCGCGACCTTGTCCGCTTTACAACGCACATCAAAAATATCGGCGACCTCGACTACTACATCGGCACGACTTCGCTAAACGATTCAACGCAGCAGTTCGAATGGGGCGTTTGTCACAACCATTGGCATTACAAAGGGTACGCGAAATATGACCTCTTCGACATGGACGGGAACATGCTGCCCATCGGCTTTAAAAACGGTTTTTGCGTCATGGACCTCGAATGCAGCGACGGCGGCACGTTCCAATACGGATGCAGCATCATGGGAATTTCCGCGCACTGTGGTGACATATATGGTGCAGGACTGTCGTGCCAGTGGATCGACGTAACGGACATTGCCGACGGAGATTACCATCTGGTGGTGCGCGTAAATTGGGATTACAGCCCCGACGCCTTGGGCCGCTACGAGAACGAGTACGAGAACAACTGGGGCGTGGTGTGCATCAATATCGACCGGTCTTCTGGTGAAATTGAGGTGGATCAAATCGACGACTGCGGCATTCTCGTTGACTGCAATGGAGACCAATACGGAACGGCCACATCTGACTGCACAGGGGAGTGCGGTGGAATGGCCCTGCTCGGTGACCTCGACTCCGACACCGACCAAGACTTGACCGACGCCCATGCATACGTCTCGGGCATCCTCGGTGGTGACCTTGAAGCTACCATGTGCGTAGACACGGACCAAGACGGCGAAGTGACTGTTGCAGACGCCGCGCTGATGGCCCAATGCAATTTTTGGAACATCGCCCATCAGCACCCTGATTCGAGCGGATTCCACGACATGTGCAATTTTCCAATGCCTCACATTACCAATCCATTCGACTCGGTTTGGTTCTCTTTGGGCGCCATCAACTGGGCGCAGGGATTCGTTGACATCCACGTGCTGAACCCCTTCAATCGCATCGTCGGTTACCAGTTTACAATGAGCGGTTTGGACATCCAAAGCGTGGTTTCATTGGTAGACCCATTGCAATTCCCCATCACCCCTGCATTCTCGCTTGGAGGCCAAGAAATCATTGGCTTGAGCTACAACAACGACGCAATCCACAAGAACTACGAGTACACACCATTGTGCAGGATCTACTGGGTCGGTGTAGCGGAAGAAACGGTCTGCATAGACCACATCACCGACGTGATTAACAGCGTCTACCAGAACACCATTCCGATGATCGGCACAGCCTGTGCGACCATTGATGGCATTTCCGACATGGAG
>CALACF010000091.1 GCA_937890245.1 uncultured Flavobacteriales bacterium | reverse complement strand
GTCCGCGAAAGAGCCGGCGCCACATCCAGCGGATGCCGTAGCGAAATTGGCACCCCTCCAGAACGAAGAATGCCAGGAAGGTCCACATGAAAAACCGTTCGTCTGCAGATTTCCAGAAGTCGGCGACGCCGCTCCAGCCTTCAAAGCTCAATGCCCAGCCGCGCCACAATCGGTCGATGATGAATACGGCGTGCGAAAAGGAGTCTGCGCGGAAGAAAATCCAGGCAAAGCAAACCAATGTGAAGGTCCACAGCGCGCGAAATCCGTGGGTCCAATGCCATTTTCCCCAGTTGACCCGGTTGCGTCCGGTGATGAACAACGGCACAAAAAGCAGGGCATGGACAGCGCCCCAGCTGACGAACTTCCAGTCGGCCCCGTGCCAGAAGCCGCTGACCAAGAATACGATGGCCACATTGCGCAGGGCGACGGCTTGCCCGTGTTTTGAGCCGCCAAGCGGGATGTAGAGGTAGTCGCGGAACCAGCTGTTCAGGCTGATGTGCCAACGGCGCCAGAATTCGGCGATGTTGCGCGAGAAATAAGGGAAGCGGAAATTGCTTTTCAGGCGCAGCCCGAACAAGCGGCCGAGTCCGATGGCCATGTCACTGTATCCACTGAAATCTCCGTAGATCTGCAATGCAAAGGCCACAATTCCGGCAACCAGGATGGGACCTTGGAGGGTGTCGGAGCTGGCAAAAATAGCGTTGGCGTATTGGGCAGCGCTGTCGGCGATGACAACCTTCTTGAACAAGCCCCAGGCGATCATGCGCAAGGCGAGTTTGACCGCGATTGGGCTGACTGTGCGAAGTCGCTGCAACTGGGGGAGCAGGCGGGAGGCCCGCTCGATGGGACCTGCAACGAGCTGAGGAAAGAAGCTGACGAAGGTGGCAAACTCGAGCAAGTTGTTGCTGGGCTTGAGCTTGCGGCGGTACACGTCGATCGTGTAGCTCATCGTCTGGAAGGTGTAAAACGAGATGCCCACTGGCAAGATGATGGCCATCGATGGGCGCGACATTCCTATGCCTATTTGCTGCCAAGCATCCACCCACGAATCGACAAAGAAGCCGGCATACTTGAAGTAGCCGAGCAGTCCCAGGTTCACCGCCATGGAAATAGCCAGGGCCACTTGTCGTTTTCGCTGTCCTTCTTCTCGAGCGAGCCAACGCCCCATGCCGAAGTCCACCAAGGTCGATACCGCAATCAGCGACAAAAAGCGCCAGTCCCACCATCCATAAAACACATAGCTCGCCACAAGCAGCAACGCGTTCTGGCCTTTAAGCGAGCGCGAAAACACCCCGTGAAACAGGGTGAGCACCACAGGCAGAAACAGCCAAAAAGCGAGGGAAGTGAACGACATGTTTTACTCAGAGTGGCCGAGCAAAATCCCACCAAGAACACATCGGTATTTAGGCGTCGTTTCACATTGCTGGAAAACCAATCCTCGCGGCTGTCGGCAGTCTACGCGGCGGCCCGTTGCGTCGATGCACTTGTCGCTCCACGTCTTGCAATTGCTTGCGCCTCTTGTGTTGTGTAGCTCGTCCAGGTCCAGCACCAAGGCGCCGCGGATGCCCACAGGGCGGTGGTCTGACATGTTCTCGTCGTACGCCCACCAGCCACCGTCGAGGTGGTCTTCGATCGCAATGGTTAGCACCGTGTAATCGGCATCTGGGCTGTCCCAGAAATGGTTAACCAAAAGGTGGTCGATATGAGAAGGCCAGTTCGGAAAGGACCACCCTGCTGCAGGGCCCTGGGCGAGCTCCATATCGGCAAAGGTGTAATGCTCGGGGTCATCGAGGAATGCCTGAAACACATTGTCCGAGGCGGGGTCGGTGAGTACGTCGTTCAAATCGCCCATCAGTAGAACCGGCACCTGGGCGTAGTTCTCGTCGAGCTGTTCCTTTAACAGGTTGGACGCAATCCAACGGCGGGTCTCTTCATCGCCGTCATCATTGAGGTCGAGGTTTCCGTCACCGCAGCATTTGAAGTGGTTGTTGATCAGCACCAATGGCTGGCCATCGAAGTGGATTTCCAAGATGAGAGGAGAGCGAGGAAACGGGCTCCAAAACTCGGATGTGCTAAGAATTTCGTACAGATTGTCGACCTGCACAGTGGACGACTTCACGAGATAGGTCAGCCCGCCAAACCAACCCACGGCGTGCAAGCCTTCGTATCCTTCCAGGGTCTCCGCCCAATCCATAAATTGAGCTGTATCTGAAATCTCCTGCAAGGCGTATACGTCTGCATCAAGGGCGAGAATGGCTGCCGCTACCGAGTCAAGCGTGGATTGCCCATTTTTTGGGAACCACTCCAGATTCCAACTTATCGCGCTGAATTCTCCCGATTCCCCAAAGCTGAGGTCGTCCAAGGATTGGGATGCAGCAGGGAGAGCCAGCCCAATGCAAAGTGAGGCAAGCAAGGCTGTCCGGAGGCAGGGCGCCGTCAATTTTCGTAGATTCATGCAGTGATATCGGGGCTAAACCTACGATTCCCCTGAGCGCGACCCTACCATGAACTGGATATTTTTTGCCAGCGCCTTGGGTTTGTTTGCCAGCGTAGTTTTCGCCCAATCGACCGCTTTGTTTGTCAGTCCACAACCAGGAAGGGGGTGCTCAGTCCAGTTCCGGACGTTCGCAGCAGGTACAATCCCGCGGGCCAATCCACATTCAGGACGAGCCCAGAGCCGCCCGAATGGCGATAAATTTCTCGGCCCCAAGCGTCTGAAATGGTCCAAGACCTGCCAGGTGAAATCCCT
>CALACF010000090.1 GCA_937890245.1 uncultured Flavobacteriales bacterium | reverse complement strand
ACAAGAAGGCCTTGAAGTGGTACGACCGGGCCATGGACGAGATGGCGGACTTGCGACGCGGCGACGCCCGGGTTTCCACAGATGACGTGCTCTCTGCAATCCACAAGTCGACCGAAGCCGACCCCGAATTTGCAGAGCCGCATTTCCTGGCTGGTTCACTGTGGGCCGACCTTGAGCAGTGGGAGCGGTCGGTTGCAGCGAACAACGCGGGGTTACTTGTCGATGCGAGCATCCACCCGCGTGCGTACTTGGCCAATGCACGTATGCTCCAGCAACTGCTCCGGCCAGCTTTGATGCGAGATGCTGCCACGGGCTACCTTGACTTCATCGCGTCAGACCGCACCCGCAACCTTAGCAAAGCCGATTCTGCTGAGGTGGCCTTGCTGATCGCTTCGGCCGACTTCATGCAAAGCGCATTGAAGACACCCTCGCCTTATGCTCCACAAGCCCTAGGACCGACGGTCAATACCGCGGATCCGGAGTATTTCCCCACACTTTTTGACGGCGGCGACCGCCTTCTGTTTACCCGAAAATTCGCGCCGTCAATCCGTGAGGAGCCGCAGGAGGACTTTTTTGTCAGCCGCAGACTTTTGGACGGTTCATGGTCGACGGCCCAGCCAGTCACTGCGCTCAATACCCCGGAAAATGAAGGTGCGCCCAGCGTTTCACTCGATGGCCGCATCTTGGTCTTCACGCGCTGTGGCGCTGCGGGTGGCGCTGGCAGTTGCGACTTATATATGAGCGCCAGCAGGGGCAGCGATTTTTCCGATTGGCAGCCACCCGTCAACATCTCAGCGCTCAACACCAGCCGCTGGGAGAGCCAGCCCTGCCTAACATGGGACGGCAGCGCAATGGTATTTACGCGCGAAAACACCTCCGATGAGCGCGACCGACGCCAGCTCTACCGGCGGACCACGGACTTGTTCGAGTCGAGCATTGATTGGGATGCCAATTCCTGGCGCAAACCACACCCGATGCCGGCCCATATCAATACGCCGGGCCGCGAGCAGAGTGGCTTTTTTCACCCGGACGGCCGCCATTTCTACTTCGCTTCCGACGGCCACCCTGGGATGGGCGGTATGGACATTTTTGTCTGCACGCTCCAAGACGATGGATCGTGGGGCGAACCGCTCAACCTCGGCCACCCGATCAATACGCCTGGGGATGAGACGGGCCTGATCATCTCGCCCGACGGCCGCACAGCCATTTTCTCTAAAGCCTCGAGCGATGCTGCTGCCGCGGCTGCCGACGACATTGGTGGCATGGATCTTTACAGCTTCGAGCTGCCCGAAGCGGCGCGATCCGCCGGAACTGGGTGGTTCCGCGCCGCCGTCGTATCCGAGTCCACCGACCGCCCGCTGCCTGCACGCGTCACGCTTACCGACCTTGAAACGGGCCGCGTATTGGCCGATCTACAAGCCTCGGTCGCGGGCCTCTTTGCCGTCCCCGTTCCTACCGACCGCCCATTTGCCCTCCAAGTTGAACACGCGGGCTATCTGCTATTCAGCGGCCATTTCTCCAGCAACGCCGACCGGTCCGAGCAGAAGGGGAGCACCCAGCTCATCGGCCTGCAACCCCTCAAAGGCGGGGCCGAGATCACGCTCGAGAACATCTTCTTTGCTTCGGGCAGTGCTTCGCTCGACGCTTCTTCAACCATTGAGCTTCGCAAGGTGTTGAAGCTCGTCGAGCTCAACCCCGCAGCCAGATTCGAAGTCGGAGGCCACACAGATGCGATCGGCTCACCTTCCGACAACTTGCGCCTCAGCCAACTTCGCGCCGATGCCGTCGTCGCCTGGCTCATCGCTCACGGCATCGCATCAGATCGCCTGCAGCCCATCGGTTACGGCGAATCCCGCCCAGCATCGCCTGCCGATCCAGAAAGTGACGCCACAGAAAAGGGCCGTGCAGCCAACCGGCGCACGACCCTTTCAATATTGTAAAGGTGATTGTAAACGCGATTGTAAACGCGCTCGCTAAAAGCGCCCCAGCTTACTGGATAACCAGACGATGCGTTGTTCCCGCGCATCGAACGATATATGCTCCGGCATCCAAGCCATCGATAGCCAAAGCCCCGCGGCGACCGCTGAGCTTTCCATTGCGCACAACGCGTCCGGCGGCATCGATAAGGCTCCAGTCTGCATTGACTGCGCCCGCGTGTACCGAGATCCAAGCTTGGTCCGTTGCTGGATTGGGATACACCTCGATCGAGACCGCATTCAAATCGTCTACACTTTGGTATGCGAGGTTGCGGAATTCCATGATGTCGTTTGGCGGAGAACCGGGGTAGCTCGTGCCGTTGAATGCGAGGTAAATCGCACCAGTATAGGGGTTTACGGCAATATCGCGGATGCGTTGGTTGAACGAAGAAAAGAACTGATCCTCGCCTGTACAAGTCATTCCATCCTCACTCAAGCTCAAGGCGCTCATGCGCTCGTATTGGGCTGACAATCCGCCGAGAACGGCCATCAGCACCTTGCCCTGCCACGCAGGAATGGCCTCATGGGTGTAGAACTCCACGCCGTTGACGGCAATGCAGGGGCTCCACGTCCGGATGGGATCGCGCACATCCCACTCCATACAGAAGTCCGCCTCATCAGGTGTGTTGCACATTCCCTCCACATCAGGCCAACCGTAATTGCGACCGGCCTCCACAATGTTGAACTCGTCGTCATTGCTCTGTCCGTGCTCCGAAGCGTACACGATGCCGTCGGGGCTCATGCACAGGCCTTGGGCATTGCGGTTGCCCCAGGTGTAGACATAGCTGTCAGGAAAAGGATTGTCGGCGGGTATGCTTCCGTCCATGTTGATGCGTAGAATCTTTCCGTTGAGGCTCTCGAGGTTCTGGCTGTTGGCAGAATTGCCGGCATCGCCAGTGGTCATCAGGATGGTGTTGTCCGGTAGGATCAACAGCCGCGCACCGTTGTGAATTTGCGCACCGGGCAAGCTCAGCAGCTCTTGCTCATTAACGAGCTCTGTGCCGTTCCACTCGAACACACTGAGGTACTCTGAAATATTTGACTGGCCGTTGCAGTATGCGAGCCAAACCCTTGGGTCATCTGGGAAATCAGGGTGTTGCACCATGCCGAGCAGTCCAGGCTCGCCTGAACCATTGAAGGTGACGTTCAGGTCCAAGACCGTTTCGTACTCACCCGTGGACGGGTCGATGCGTAGGACGCGGCCCTTGCGTTCAGAGCACCACAGCATGTCATCGCCGCCCCAGACGAGCTCCCATGGAATGCGGGCATCGTCAACCAGGACAGAAGAGGTGAGCGTGGTTTCGCCGACGATGAACTCGTCTTGGGCGTAGGTGGTTGAGGCGCTAAAAGTTGCAGCCAATAGCAGGCACAGGGCGCCAGAAAATTTGAAAATTTGTTTCATAGTTCTTGCAGAATTGTCCGCAAGATATGTCACACTTCAATCTAACATATTTGCGTCATCCGGTCTGCCTTCATCGATTACAGCGCCATCATCTACCGCACGATTCACCAGCCCAGCATCAAGCTGTTTTGCATTTTTCAGCCCCAACTTCTTCAGCTGATCGGCCCGGTGCACAAGGTTTCCAGACCCCTCGCTCAACTTTTTCATCGCGTCCCCATACGACCCCTTGGCCGTGTCCATCTGCTTGCCGACCTTGATCATGTCTTCTGTGAAGCCGACAAACTTGTCGTACATCTTCGCAGCCCCATCGGCGATTGCCTGCATGTTGCGCGACTGCTTTTCCTGACGCCACAGCACGCCGACCGTCCGCATGGTGGCCCACAAGGTGGTGTTGGTCACCAGCACGATATTCTGATCGAAGGCGTATTGATATAGACTCGGCTCGCGCTGAACGGCCACGCTGTATGCCCCCTCGATGGGGATATAAAGCAGGACGAAGTCTAAATTGCTGTCGCCTAAATTCTGGTACGACTTGTCAGACAGCCCCTTGATATGGGCTTGGATCGAATGGACCAGCGCGTCTGCCTGCACGGCCTGCTCGTCTGGGTCTTCCGTGTTTATGAAGCGCTCGTAGGCGACCATACTCACCTTGGAATCGATAATCAAATGCTTGTTGTCCGGCATGTTGATCACGACATCGGGCAGGTAGCGTTTTCCGTCTTCACCGACCATGCTCTCCTGCACGGTGTACTCAATGCCGGCAGTCAGTCCGCTGGCCTGCAACAATTTCTCCAGGACGAGCTCGCCCCAATTTCCCTGTGCTTTCACGTCGCCGCGTAAGGCCCTCGCGAGTTCGCCGGCCTCCTTGGTGATCTTTTCGTTTGCCTCGACAAGATGCTTAATCTCGGATTTCAGCTCAATTCGCTCATCACGATTTTTCTCGTAGCCCGCCTTTACGTCCTTTTCAAAGTTGTCGAGATGCTTCTGAAATGGAGCCAGAATGATGTCGAGATGCGCCTTGTTCCCGTCTTTCAACGATTTCTGCATGGCGTCCGATTGCTGCTTGAGTACCTCGGTGGCCATCACCTTGAACTGGTTTTTCATCGCCTCTTGCTGTGAGCCCAATCCCTCGAGCTTCGTCGACAATTCTACCACCTCTGCAGCCGCCCCGATGAGCGCGGCCTCTTTGGTAGCAAGAGCTACCGACAATTCTACGATGCGCGCATCGCGGTCGCTCAGCTGCGCTTTCAAGGCTGAATCTTCTGGGGGGGTGGTGGATTTGGCCTTGAGAATCAGCACGAGCGAACCGGCGACCATCAAAATCAGGACGAGGAGTAAAATTTCAACCATGGTCCAAAGCTAACCGCATGGGCGGCAGCCTTATTGCGCGCGGGGCTCAGTTAATCAACTGTGTGTCCACCGTGCGGGCGCGCGTGTCAATTGTGACGGTAGTAGAGCTTCCGAGGTAGTCACGTCGAATCTCGATCACGCCGTGTGCGGGCGAGCGCAATCGCGTTTGGCCGTACATCAGTTCCATACGCGATCGGCGAAGTTTGGCCCAATGCGCTGTCCAATCGTGCATGTTTTGCTCATCATCCGACCAGTTTTCGAAGCGCATCATCCGCCGATTGTCGGGGTCATTCCCACCCACATAGGCCAATTC
>CALACF010000089.1 GCA_937890245.1 uncultured Flavobacteriales bacterium | reverse complement strand
ATTTGGTGCAGGCTCTTTCGGAACAACTCGACGCCAAAGTAGACTATGAATCAGGCGATGGTACGCGCTTTTGCGTTAGCTTTCGGCGCGATAAATCATCTGTTGAACGCTGAGAACCGTGTTTCCGTCGAAGATTTGACCACCTTTACACGCTCACAATTTGTGGGCGATGAAGACCTCAACCAAAACGCAGCAGCATGTCAGTCAATATTCTTGTAACTGAAGACGAAAGCATTGTCCGAAAGGACATCGAGCAAACACTCAAAGGCTTGGGGTATCAAGTGGTCGCGTCTGTGGACAACGGCGAGGACGCTATCGAGGCTGCAGCAAAATACCGCCCGGATGTTATCTTGATGGACATCATGCTCAAAGGTGATTTGAACGGAATTGCTACGGCAGAAGAGATAAAGCGCATCACTGATGTACCGATAATTTTCTTGACGGCTTATGCGGATCGCAACACGCTGTCAGAGGCAAAATTGGCAGAACCACACGGCTATATCTTGAAACCCTTCAAGGATGTGGACCTGCAGACGAGTATCGAAATGGCCCTCCATAAGTTCGCCAAAGAGCAGGAGGCAAAAATGGAGAATGAGTTTCTCCGAAGCGTTGCAGAACACAAAGAATCTGCGGAGTATATCTTCGTAAAGCACCGCAGCAAGCTGGTGAAAGTGAGCATTGACGACCTGTTGTTTGTAGAAGCGCTGAAGGATTATGTGGTTGTGCACACACCTGAGCATAGCTACACGATCCACTCTACCATGAAGGACGTTGAGCGAAAGTTGAACGAGCGGCGCTTTATGCGCGTGCACCGTTCATACATCGTGAATCTAGACCAGGTGGAGAGCATCAAGTACTCCATGATCCATGTGCGCGCCATGGACATGGAGATTCCTGTGGGAGGCTCTTACAAGGAGATGTTGGCGAGTCGGATCAACTTGCTGTGATGTAGTCGCGGTGCGGCTTCTAAACTAAAAAAGCCCGGAGCTGATTGCTTCGGGCTTCTTTTTGCTCCCCCACCTGGACTCGAACCAGGGACCTACTGATTAACAGTCAGTCGCTCTAACCAGCTGAGCTATGGGGGAATGGTTTCCGCTTACGTGACGCCGTTGCGTCGTCATCCGTAAATCGGACGGCAAAGATACGTTCTGCTTTATGAATTCGCAACGTACTTTTGCAACTCAGTTCAGCATCTTAAATCAGCATCTTAAATTTTCCGCTATGTCCTTGCACGGAGATTCTATTTTGGCCGTCGGTACGGTTGCCTTCGATACGATTCGAACCCCTTTTGGCTCACGCGAGCGGGTAGTGGGTGGCGCTGGCACTTATGTCGGCTGGGCTTCATCACGCTTGGTCAAGCAGGTGGGCTTGGTTTCAGTGATCGGAGACGATTTTCCTGCTGAAGAGTTGAAACAGATGGAGTCCGCAGGGATGAACCTCGACGGTGTGGAATTGCGCAAAGGGGAGAAGAGTTTTTTCTGGTCCGGCACCTACCACATGGACTTGAACACCCGCGATACGCTGGTGACCGACCTGAATGTTTTGGCGGATTTTAAGCCAGTTGTGCCCGCTTCGATGCGCAGCGCACCTTGGGTGATGCTCGGAAATATTGACCCCAAGCTGCAGCTTAGCGTGCTGGATCAAATGGAGGAGCGCCCGAAGCTTATTGTGCTCGACACCATGAACTACTGGATGGACAGCGCGCTGGGGGATTTGCTCGCCGTGATTGCCCGTGTGGACGTGGTGACGATCAACGATGAGGAGGCCCGCCAACTTTCGGGCCAACGCTCACTCGTTCGTGCCGCCCGGTACATTCTAGATTTGGGTCCGAAGTACTTGGTGATCAAGAAGGGGGAGCATGGGGCGTTGCTGTTCCAGAAAAGTGATGGCGACGGGCTGGAGTTTTTCTCTGCGCCCGCACTTCCCTTAGAGGAGGTTGTGGACCCTACGGGTGCTGGCGACACGTTTGCGGGTGGGTTCTTGGGGCACATTGCGCGTTGTGGCGCAGTAGACTTCGATACGCTCAAGCAGGCCGTGGTCGTTGGCAGTGCTTTGGCCTCGTTCACGTGTGAGGCTTTCGGGACGGAGCGGATCCGAACGGTTTCTGATACTGAGCTCATGGACCGGGTCGAGACCTTCCGCCAGTTGGTGGACTTTGCGCCGATTGCGGTGCCGGTCGTTTAAGCTGAGGCGGCCGTTTAAGGCGACTCGAAGCGGATTCGCAGGGCCGGGTCGATGGGCTGGCCGTTTTCCCAAAGTTCGAAGTGAAGATGGGGGCCGCTGCTGTGGTCGCCTGTATTTCCGATGACAGCAATGATTTCTCCGACCGAAACGGCGTCGCCTGTGGATTTGTTCAGCCGGGCGTTGTGCTTGTAGACGGAGATGAGGCCGCGGGCGTGTTGAATCATGAGGGCGTTTCCGCCCAATGCAGTGTAGCCTGAAAAGACGACCATTCCTGGTGCAACGGCATGAACACCAGTTCCCTCTGGAGCTACGAGGTCGATGCCGAAGTGGCTGCCGACGAGGTCGAATGCCGAGGATATCGATCCGTTGAGCGGCGCCATCAGTAATTGGCCCGACTCTCCTGGAACGCCTTCGCCCTCAACGATGAAGGCGTCTTCTGCTTCGACGCGCTGCCGCATTTCGTCGAGTGCTTCGCTGCCGGCCGGGGGGAAGGTTGTTGCAGCTGTGACCGAGTCCAATTCAGCACCGGCTTCGTCGATGGACAAAGAATCGACGGTTTCGCCACGAAAAATTGCGTTGACGTGGGCGAGATATTGGGCTTGGACGTCCAATCTGCGCTTGAGCGAGTCCGCGAGCAAAAAAGTTGAAGTTGTTTGCTGGCGATAATTATCGGCAACGTAGCCCGGCACAACGTAGGCGCGAAGCGGAGTCAAAGCGACTATGATGTAGGTGAATAGGACCAAGAGAATTCCCGCAAGCCCTGCTAACAGTAGGACTTGGAAGGGTGTGAGCATGAGGGCCCACTTCTCGTGGAAGGTTAAATCCTCCTGAAGAATGAGTCGAAACTTTCGGAAAATCCCTCCTGGAGCTGCTTCGTGTTTGTCCTTTTTTGCCATTGCCGTGCCAAATATGGCGCGTCTACACATTTGTATCGCTATTGGGAAGGGGATTTGAAATATTTTTGCCGCCCGACGGTTCTTTCACTGCCTATGACCACGCCTTCTATTTTTCGCAACGCCTCGACAGGAATTCTTGCCTTGTTGTGCGTGCTGTTCTTTGCAGGATGCACGACACAGCGCGACGGGAGGATGTATCGGGCGTATCACAATACGACGGCTCACTTCAATGGCTTTTACTATGCCCGATTGGCCATGGAAGAGGCAGACGCCAAGTTGCTTGAGAGCCGCGAGGAGGATTGGGACGAGGTGATCCCCTTGTTTGTGTATGGCACGGAGAAGGATGCAGAATTCCTGTATCCGCTTATGGAGCGTGCGATTGAAAAGTGCAGCCGGGTGGTGGAGCGCCACGCGATGACACCAGGGAACCGCGAGAAAAAGGACTTCGACCATCCCAAACTAAACAAGTGGATCGACGACAACTACACCATCATTGGAAAGGCCCATTTCCACAAGGGTGAACTAGGCAAGGCTGAAGAGGTTTTCAAGTACCTGCAACGGAAGCACAAGGATCCCGACAGTCAAGTTGCTTCGTTTACGTGGCTTGCACGAACTTACATGGCCCAAGGCAATGCACCGAAGGCCAATGCTGCGCTGATCAAAGCCACCAGCGAGCGAGAGGCAGTTGATCTTTTGCGTGCCGATGCGTTTTTAGTCCATGCAGAATTTTTGCTGACCCAAAACAACACAGAGGAGGCGGTCAAGCAGATTGAGCGCGCTATTCCGCTGATCAAACCAAAGAAGGACCGCGCGCGCGTGACCTTCGTGCTCGCCCAACTCAAGCAACGGACGCACAAATCCCAGGAGGCGGTCGATTTGTTCGAAGATGTCGTACGACTTCGCACATCGTACGAGATGGAATTCCAGGCCCGCATCCAGCAGGCGATGGCCTTTGAGCGTCGCGAAGGCAGCAGCGAGGGGATACGAGAGGTGTTGTATGACTTGCTGGACGAGGACAAGAATGAGGCCTACTTCGACATGGTGCATTACGCATTGGCCACACTCGACCTCGAGGAGCGCAACCGAGAGCAAGGCATGGACCAACTGAAGACAGGCCTCGCGCTGAACTCAGAAAATCAACGCACGCGAATGAAGAGCTTTCTTCGGTTGGCCGACCTCAACCTTGAGGACCGCGAATACATCGAAGCACAGGCCTACTACGATAGCACACTCACCAACATGGATGAGGACCACCCACGCTATGCCCAGGTCCGCAACAATGCGTTGAGCTTGACAGAACTCGTCGAGCACCTAACTGTGGTCTACGAGAACGACAGCATGCTCGCCCTTTGCGACTTGGACGAGTCCACGCGTCTGAATAGGATTCGCGACATTTTGTACGACCTCCAAGAGGCACTCGATGCAGAAGCGGAGGCTGCTGAGCTCGAGGCTGAAGAAGAAATGCAGGACGCACTCGCCGCAGGTGGAAGCGAGACGGCATGGTGGCCTTACAATCCGCGCCTGCGACGCGCCGGCTACGACTTCTTCTACGACCGCTGGGGTGAGCGCCCCCTTGAAGACAACTGGCGCAGGAGCCGCAAAACGGGCGGCGCATTCGCAGATATCGAAGACGCGGTCGAAGTTGGAGCGAATGAAGAGTGGGCTGAAGGTGGCGGCGAGCTGCCCTCCGAAGAGGAATTGATGGCGTCGCTTCCCTGCGACTCGGCTGACCGCGTAATGGCGGAAAAAGAAATTGCTACAGCCATGTACCAGAGCGGCGTTGTGTACAAGGAAAAGCTCGAGGACGTCGACAATGCTACGGAGACTTGGGCCGATCTTATTGAGCGACTCGACGAGAGCGACGAACACCCATTGGCACATTTCCAGCTGTACCGCACGTATTTGACGCGCGAGGAAACAGAGAACTACCAGAACCCGTTTTGTGCGACCTGTAACTCGCAATATTGGGCGGATCAAATCATGCTGCGCTACCCTGACAGCGAGTGGGCGTTGATGGTCGAGAACCCGGACTTTGTAGATCTCGAGGAGCAGCGCCGCATTGAGGAGTTGGCTATTTACGAGGGCTACGTGTTGAGGTACTACAACCAGAAGGATTACGAAAACATCGTGATCGAGGTGCGCACTTTGCTCGATAGTGTACCTGACAACACGCAGGCCTGTCGCTACAAGTATTTGCGGGCCCAGTGCATTGGCTGGCTCGACGGGCGTGCGCACGGCCGCCAGAACTACATCGAAGCGCTTAAGGAGGTGACGGCAAACTGTGATAGCACCGAGCAAGGTTTAGCAGCCTCTGAGATTCTTCGCGGACTCGGTGTGGGCGCTGACGGAAAACCCACCGACAAGCCGGGTCCTGGCGACAAGAAGCCCTCAGCTGAGGACTCACCGTTTGTCGACAACCCCGTTCTCGAACATTACATCGCAGTTGTAATTCCCGTCGAAGGACGGAACGCAGAGGGAGTGAAGGCGCAGCTTTCGGACTTCAGCCGCCAATACTTTGCCTCCTCGAAGCTTCGCATCACTTCGAATCTTCTGGACCGCGAGAGCCAATTGGTCTTGATCAAGCAATTCGCCCGGAAAGACAGGGCCATGGACTACTACAATGTCCTAAAAAACAACCGCGAGTCAATGATCGAGTTCAACACAGCGGGCTACCAGGTGTTTGCGATCCACACAGAGAATTACGTCGAACTTTTCAAGGGAAAAGACATCGATGGCTACCAGAGGTTTTTCGACGAGAACTACCTCTCAGAGTAACATGTCATAACTTAACAAAAAACAAACCAACCACTTATCATGGCACGCAACGCACGCTCCCCCGAGTTCACCCCCGACCTTTCTATCAACCGCATTGTCGAAGGCACACGCATTGAAGGCGAAATCCTCTGTGAGAGCAACATCCGCATCGACGGCGTTTTCGTCGGCACCCTCCGCACCGCTGGACGCCTTGTGATCGGCCCCAAAGGCCAGGTCCAAGGCCAAGTCACGTGTGCAGACTGTGAACTCGAAGGCCGCCTCGAAGGCGACATTACGGTAACCAAACTCCTTTCGCTAAAAGCAAAGAGCCGCCTCGAAGGTGACGTTGCATATGGCCAGTTCTCGGTCGAGCCAGGCGCTGAAGTGGTCGGCACCTGCCGCTTGGTCACTGTGGCTCCACCAAAGCAACAACCCGCACCTAAGCCTGGGCACCAAAACGTGGCCCAGCAAAAGCCATCTGAAAAACTGAAGGCCACCGCCTGATGTCACGCAACCCCAATTCCATCATGCGCTACTCAACGATGGCAACCACTATGGCTGTCACGATTGGGTTGGGCGTGTGGATAGGGATGAAGGTGGATGAGAAATGGCCGAAGGAAACGCCCTGGGGTACACTGATCGGCGCAATGCTCGGTGTCGCCTTGGCCACCTATCAGGTCATCAAGTCGCTTCTGAATGAGTCAAAATGAAAAGCTCCAGCCGCCCACATACCCTCAATTCCGCCCTCACAAGTAGCCTCGTTGCCGCGGCACTTCTTTTGTTGACGTTTCAGTTTGCAAAACCGCTGATATCCACTGAGGTGCGTCCTTATCTACAAGGGATGGTTGCGCTGTTCCTCTTGGTCAATGTCATCCTCTCTCGTGCCCTCCAACCAAACGAAGGCGACAGCAAAGGCAAGTTTATCCGCGTTGTGATGGTCGCTTCGAAGGTCAAAATGTTTCTCACACTGGGGGTAATCGCGGTATACTTGGTTCTAAAAGGTCCTGACCCTATCGTTTTTGCAATCGGCGGATACCTTGTGTACGCTGTGTTTGCCGCGATTTTGGTCGCTTTGGCCCTAAAGAAAAACGGGTGAACGCATAACGGGCAACTTGTTTCATTGTCAGGTCGGTTCTTCTGTCTATTTTTGCCGCGCAAAACGACGCGTCGTCCACCATGGCTCTCACCACCCAACGCCCTAATTTCTTGCAGTCAATGACCTTGCGTTTGTTGATGACTGGGTTTGCTTGGCTTGCCACTTCTGCTGTTTATGCCAATGCCTCAGCCGATGCCCACGCTGACGAAGGGGAGTCAATCGACGTTGGCGCCAGTATCATCCACCACATATCGGATGCATACGAAATTCACTTTTTCGGAGACGTAAACGTTCCGCTGCCCATCATTATTTACGCGCCCGATCATGGATTGGACGTTTTCTTGAGCTCAGCGGCAGGGGGCGAGCACGCCCACCAAGGCGCTTCGGGCCTCTGGTACACATTACATCATGGCGTTTTGTCCGTCTCAGCGGACGAGCCATCAGGCGAACACGACACCCACGCCCACGACGCCCACGACGTTGATGCCCACGGGGCCCATGGTCACGCCGCTGAAGCCGAACCCGTTTACTACGACCTCTCGATTACGAAGAGCGTCTTCGGCATGTTGCTGATGATGTTCATGATGGTTCTGGTGTTCTCTTCGGTAGGGCGCAGCTATAAGAAACGCACGGGACAGGCGCCGAAAGGCCTGCAAAATGCACTCGAGCCGATCATTCTGTTTGTGCGTGATGAGATTGCTGTTCCCAGCATCGGGAAGCAGGCCGACCGCTACCTTCCCTTTCTGTTGACGGTGTTCTTCTTCATTTTTATGAGCAACCTGCTCGGCTTGATTCCTTTCTTGGGGGGCTTTAACATCACAGGGACATTGGGCATCACAATGGTCCTGGCGATTGCTGTTTTTTTGATCACATCCTTTTCTGGCAACCGCCACTATTGGTCCCACATCCTTTGGCCATCCGGCGTCCCGTTGCCGATCAAGTTCATCTTGGTCCCGATTGAGATCGTAGGCGTTCTTCTTAAGCCTACTGTACTGATGATTCGTTTGACGGCCAACATTTCAGCAGGCCACATCATCATCCTCGCATTCACATCGCTCATCTTCTTATTGGGCGACTCTGGAAATAATATTCCAGTGGGTATGGGAACCGGCGTGTTCTCTACACTGTTCATGATCTTTATGTACCTGATTGAATTCCTTGTGGCGTTCCTCCAGGCCTACGTCTTTACGCTTCTTGCGGCGCTGTATTTCGGCGACGCTACACAAGAGGCGCATCATTAAGTATACAACCAACCCTAATCCATACACAATGGAACTTGCAACTATCCTCATGGAAACCGCTATGAACGCGGGACTCGCCGGCATCGGAGCCGGAATTGCTGCTGTCGGAGCCGGTATCGGCATCGGACTCATCGGCGGATCGGCCCTCGAGGCCATGGCTCGCCAGCCTGAAATGGCCAATGATCTCCGCTCGAACATGATTGTCGCCGCCGCCTTGGTGGAGGGCGTCGCGCTGTTCTCGGTGATCATCTGCCTCCTGGTAGCACTGGCCTAACCGCTCAAGCAACGCCATTATGGACGCGCTGCTGAAT
>CALACF010000088.1 GCA_937890245.1 uncultured Flavobacteriales bacterium | reverse complement strand
GTCCGGAGGATACGACCGGCCGTGGCGTCGCCCGTCGTTGGTGCTGGGCGCTGCCTCGGGTTCAGTGGCTGTGCTGTTGCTCTATGCGCTGCTACCAGAACATTGGCGTTTCTCGCGTGCGGTCACGTTGGGCGCGGCGATTCTAGCGCCGGTCTATTTCATGCTCACCCGCCAACTGGCTCACTGGTTCGCCCCTGGACGTTTTGGGTGGCGAAGCGGACGCGGCGAGCGCGTCCTGATCATCGGCTCTGGCGAGCGGGCTGTCGAAATCCGCCGCATGCTCGAGCAAGCCCAAGGCCCCAACCTCCACGTCGAGCTACACGACATCGAGGGCTTCGATCCCGCTCAACTTCCCTCGCTCGCCCGCTCAGCCCGCGCCCAACGCATCTTGTTGATGGCGGATTGCACGTCTGGCGGTTTGTCTGGCGCAGATCTTGTGGCCAGTTGTGCCGCGATGGCAGCCATCCGACTCGATGTCAGAATCGTACCGGCCTTCGGCCACTGTACCCTCGGCGGTGACGACGAATTGCAACGCGAGGACGTCTTCACCTGGGGCGCAGACGGCATCGGCCGGGCGGATCGACGCCGCGCCAAGCGCGCATTTGACGTAACCACATCCCTTCTCATGTGGGCCTTTTCCATCCCCCTGATCCTCGCTCACAGAAGCGCTTGGCTCGCGGCGGCCACCGCCGTCTTGCTCGGCCGCAAAACTTGGGTCGGCTTCCACGGCGGCTGGCCCGAATCTGAACGCCTCCCCGCCCTTGCCCCAGGCGTACTCAACACCTTGGCCGCCACCCAAGGCACGGGAGACCCCAGTCGCCTTGACCCGCTTTACGCCAAAGATTACCGATGGACCCGCGACCTCGAAACGATCTGGTCGAGCCTCGTAGAAATCCGTCGGCCGGGATAGCCGATCGCGCGACCTCATTGGGTATCTTCGCGCCTCAATTCACCGCCAACTCTACCGTCAACCACCTATGGAGATTCTACTTCCAAAAATGGGCGAAAGTGTCGCAGAAGCGACCATCATTCGCTGCCTGGCCGAGGAAGGCCAACGTGTCGAAGCCGATGAGGCGTTGATTGAAATTGCCACGGACAAGGTGGACAGCGAGGTGCCAGCACCCGAGGACGGCACCCTTGTTCGCTGGCTTGTAGCTGAGGGCGACGTGGTTCAGGTCGGCCAGCCCATTGCGGAATTCCAGCTCGATGG
>CALACF010000087.1 GCA_937890245.1 uncultured Flavobacteriales bacterium | reverse complement strand
CGCACTGTGCTACATCTATATCGCGTTTTACGCGCGCCGGGTTGGGCAATGACTCCGGCGACAAGCTTTTATATAAAATAATTGCCAATTTGCTTGAGCGTCAGGTGGTTTCACCTTTCTTTAGCACCCAACTAGCAACTGCGCAACGCAGCGATTCCATCATGGCCAAGAAGAAAAAGGTAAAAGAGCTCCAGCCAAAAATCAAAGTCCGATTGGACGCACGCACCATCATCACGGTGCGCGACGAGAGTAAACTCGATTTTTGGCGAGAGAAGTACCCAAACTTGGAGGTGATCAAAGACCTCTAAGTCCATCATTCATATTGCGGTGCGTCAAAAACACTGCCCCAGCAAAAAGGCCCTTGAAGGGCCTTTTTTAATGCTTGAAGTTTGAGGACTACTCAGCTAGCAACTGCCGTATTCACTTCTGCTGCCATCTTGTTCAGCTGCTCACGCCCCTTTTTGGTCAGCATGTAGCCGTTTTTGTTCTGGATGAATCCGTCGAGGTACAGCCGCGTGATGCGCTCGCCAATCCGGGCTTGCCCGACGCTCAAAGTGACATCGCCTTCGATCCGCTTCCAGAAATTCCGTTCGAGCACTGCCAGTCGGATATGCTCTTGTTGTTCCTTCTTGTGTTGGTGGACGATGTCCAGGATCATGAAGTCGTGCTTATCCATAGGGCTTGGTTCAGTTGTGGTCAATTTGCAGATGCCAATTCGAAAAAAGGCATACAATTCGGAACGATAAAACTACCGCTCACTTTTCAAAGTTTTCAAGGTTTGACCAATGAGATATGGACAATATTTCAACGCTTAGCTGAGCTCCTCGTTCCTAGCAATCTACGAAAAATAGCTGTACATCCGTTTTACATAAGCAAGGTCGCGGGCAGCGTATTTGCTGGGATAAAAGGGAGAGTGGTACCGAATTCTCTTGTGCCGAGCCTCGATTGTTAACACCTGAATGCGGCTTTTTGAACCGCGCGCCGCCGCATGCCAATCCATCTTTTCTAGATCGCTGTGTTGGACGATTGCAGTTGTCGCCCGCATCAGGTCATCACGTCCGACCCTGCGCATCTTGGAGGCGGCCAAATCCCGCCCTGCGTAGAAATAAGGCGTTCGAAGCCAACGAAGGGCCATCTTCAGCATCGGTGCGTGGGCCTCGCCCTTTCCAGCGGCGGGTC
>CALACF010000086.1 GCA_937890245.1 uncultured Flavobacteriales bacterium | reverse complement strand
AAGTGCTCATGACCGCGCCCGGGCTGCGCCATTGCCATTTTTTTCGGGAGAAATTTGCAGTGTTGTAGAGCAGGGTCACACAGCCGTAAACCAGGAGCAGCGTGATGCCCCAGCGCGCAAGTTGCAAGAGCGGCAGGGCCGACACGTCAACCAATTCCTTCGCAGCGAGCCAGGTCAATGCCGCGTCGCTGAAAACGATCAAGCCAATGGCGATGATGACACCCAAGGACAGCACCACCATCAGCAGCACCGAAATCAACCGGATCCACAGCCAATGCACGGGTTGCTTGACGTGAAAACCCTCGTTCAGCCCCAGCAAAATCGCGTTGATACTCGAAGACGCATACACCAAACTCAGTGCGAAACCGATGCTGAAAATCTGGGAATGTGCGCCATTCAGCAGCAAGTCCTCCACAGTCGTTTCAAACAGAGAGAAGGTGTCCCCTGGAAAAAATCCACGGATGGCCTCGAAAAGCTCCACCTGAAAGTTCTCAATCGGAACCACAGGAAGCAGCGAGAGGAGCATCAATATGACGGGGAACGTGGAGATGAATAGACGGAATGAGATGGCTGCAGCGCGGGTGGCAACACGACCTTGCACCAATCCCTCGATGAAAAACTGGACCGGCGTCCATAGACTCAGACGCTCGAGCAGGGCAATCAAATACTTGAGCGCCGTCCCGCGCATCCACTGTTCCCACGCGAGATCCTTCACTTGTGTGCCAATTTTATCGCGGCCGCGCTCAACAGCGAGATGTCCAGGTTGCGGGCGCTGTGGGTGATGAAGCCGAGTGAAACGAAGTCCAGACCGGCCTCGGCATACGGGCGAATATTGCTTGGCGTCAATCCACCTGACCCCTCTGTTTCCAGTCGCCCTGCAATTTCAGCCACAGCCTCTCGTGTTTGCTCCGGCGTAAAATTATCGAGCAACAAGCGCGCGATGCCATGGGTTTGCAATGCTTCGCGCACCTCCTTGAGGTCGCGCACTTCCACGATGACGTCCAATGATGTGAGGCCCTTGTTCGACAGGTACGCGGAGGCGCGCTGGACCGCTTTGCTCACCGACCCCGCATAATCGACGTGGTTGTCCTTGATCATGACCGCATCGTAGAGTCCCATCCGGTGGTTGACACCGCCGCCGAGCCGCACTGCCAGCTTCTCAAAATCACGGATGCCCGGCGTCGTCTTCCGCGTGTCGAGCACCTGCGTTTTCGTGCCGTCCAGGGCTTTTACCGCCGTGGCAGTCGCCGTGGCAATTCCGCTCATGCGCTGCATGAAATTCAATGCCAACCTCTCACAGCTCAGCAAGCCTCGCGCCGGCCCGCTGACCCGCGCTACGACATCGCCCTTTTCAACACGCGCTCCATCCGTGGCGATCGCCTCAAACTTCACACCGGGCGCTCCATGGGCATACACCTGCCGGGCGACATCCAAGCCAGCAATCACGCCGCCCTCCTTCATCAGGAAGCCCGCCGATTCCACGGCGTTCTTCGGGATACAAGCCGCAGTGGTGTGATCGCCCTCAGCACCAGGCGGCACACAGCCCTGCCCCAAATCCTCGCGAAAGGCCAACTCCATCAGGGCCTGCATGGCCGGGGTCCAGTTTGAAATGCTATGAGACATTGGGCAGCAAGTTAATGCATGCTATTTTCGGGCGCTCCAATCCATGGGCAAAACTGATATGCGCATTTCACTCATCGTCATCGGCAAGACGGACGCCGCCTGGCTCCGCGAGGGAATCGACGTCTACACCACCCGGCTCGCACGATACGCTCCATTCAACTACATCGAATTGGCCGACGCACGGCTCCGCGGAAAACCCAGCCCAGCGCAGTTGCGCGCTGCCCAAGCCCCCATCTTACTCAAAGCCCTCGACGGAATCGACCACGTCGTCTTACTCGACGAGCATGGCAAGCAATACCGCAGCATTGAATTGGCCCACTGGGTGGAGTCTCGGCATGCGCGTGGCATCCGTCATCTCGCGCTGGTCATCGGCGGCGCCTACGGTTTTGACGAAAGCGTTCGGACGCGGGCTTCCGAGAAAATGTCGCTCTCGAAGGGCACATTTTCCCACCAGATGATCCGGCTCCTGGCGGCCGAACAACTCTACCGCGCGCAGAGCATTTTGAAGGGCGAGCCCTACCACCACGAGTAACGACGGGCTGCTATATGAAAGGCGGCTACAGTATGAAAGGCGGGCTACAGTATGAAAGGCGCGTGGGTAAATCAAGTGGGCACAAAAAAAGCCGCCCCAGGCTGGGACGGCTTTCAGTATTTTCTTCTGACGCTCGATGCGGCTTAGAAATTGGGGGCTTACGCCGCCAATACCAACACCTTGTTTTCGAGCACTTCGACCGTTCCGCCCATGAGCTCAAACGACTGCTCACCTTCGTTGGTGCGCAGGCGAAGGG
>CALACF010000085.1 GCA_937890245.1 uncultured Flavobacteriales bacterium | reverse complement strand
CCACGGTTATGCAATCACAGACCACTATAAGGTCGACCCGCGGCTCGGGCGGAACGATGCGTATGCAGGGATGGTTCGCGCAGCGCACGACCGGGACATGGCTGTGCTTCAGGACGTCATCTTCAACCATTGGGGCCATCGGCATTGGATGATCGAGTCGCTCCCCGACAGCTCGTGGATCCAGCAGTGGCCCGCGTTTACCCGCACGAATTACAATGCCAATGTGATGACCGACCCCCACGCCGCCGCTTCCGATGTGGAGCGCTTCAACCGGGGTTGGTTTGTAGAGGTGATGCCCGATCTCGACCCCACCGACCCCGTCTTTTCGGACCTGCTTATTCAGAACAGCTTGTGGTGGGTCGCGGAGACGGGCATCGACGGGTTTCGCGTCGACACCTACCCGTACAGCGACCAGGACTTCATGGCCCGCTGGGGCGAACGCGTGTTGACCGAATTCCCCGACTTGTTCATTTTCGGGGAATGCTGGGTCAACAGCCCAGCGGCTCAAGCCCAATACACGGCCCAAGTCCAGAGCGTCAAAGACTTCCAACTCCACTTCGCGCTGGTCGACGCCCTCCAACAAGACCCTGGCTGGCGAAAGGGCATCGGCGCAGTCTACAATGTACTGGCCCAAGACGGCGCCTACCAAGACCCGGGCGCCCTTGTGACCTTTGTCGACAACCACGACATCAGCCGTTGGTTTAGCGTGGCGGGCGAACGACCGGATCGCTTCCTCTTCGGAATCGGGCTCGTGATGACCACGCGCGGCATCCCTTGCCTGTACTACGGGACAGAAATCGGCATGAAGAACTTCTGCGATCCAGACGGTCTGGTCCGTTCAGACTTCCCCGGCGGCTGGCCTGGCGACCCCATCGACAAGTTCGAGGCGGACGGCCGCTCCGCTCAAGAAGAGCGGTTTCACGCATTTATCAGCGGACTGGGCGCATTGCGCTTCGAGCATCCGGCGGCCTTTTCAGGCGAGCTTACCCACTTCATTCCCCAAAGCGGGCAGTACCACTATTTCCGACATGGCGATGGCGACACCTTGATGATTCTCACCAACGCAAGCGACGAGGCGGCCATGATGGACTGGAACCACATCGCGTCGTGGACCGGCACACACCGCGCGGCACATCCGCTGGTTGACAACAGCGACATCGTGAACGGTGACCTTATAATAGGAGCGTATGTCAAACTCCCCCCCTGGCATTTCGGCGTGTACAAGCTCGATTGAAGCGAAAGCACACGAAGCGCTTCAAGCGCACAAAGCGCATCAAGCTGCCTAGACCAGCCGCTCTGCCCAATGCGCATGCACCGGCATCACCTTCCCCAGCTTCAAATCATAGGCAACAATGACAGTTTCCGCCTTTGCGGCGAGCCACCAGTCTCCATTTTCTGACGATTTACCGAAAATCTGGTAGGCCATTTTCATGCTTGAACGCCCCAATTTAGCACACCAAGTGCAAATTTTCACCTCGTTGCCCAGGTGGATCGGCCGGAGGTAATCGATCTCATTTCGGGCCACAATCACCCCGAATTCATCCCAATTCCACGCAGCCCCTGCCATCACTGCGAAGTAGTCAATACGCGCCTGCTCAAGGTAGCTGAGGTAGACCGCGTTGTTGACATGACCGAAGGCGTCAATGTCTCGATATCTTACTGATACTGCACCGTATACACTGAGTTTCCCAAGCGGTAACTCAGGCTGAAAGGATGGGTTATCAGACATTTTCAGATGCGAATTGAGGGGCGAAATTGAGGGCGCAATTTGCACCAATCTTCGCAAAGCCGCACCACTTCTGAGCTACAAGCTGAAGGACCGAAGCAAGATTGGACTTATCCAAACGGAGATCAACTTTTTCAACAATCCAAAGAAATTCGCTGCATCCCTTGTCATGCGTACAATTGAGCGCATATATTTGGCCGTACAGGATTCAAAAAATCTTATCTCATGAACAAAGCAGAACTCATCGACGCAATGGCAGAAGGTGCCGGCATTTCAAAAGCAAACGCCGCTAGTGCCCTCAACTCTTTCATCGAAACAACTTCAAATGCCCTTAAGTCGGGCGACCGCGTAGCCCTTGTCGGCTTCGGTTCTTTCTCAGTAACGCACCGTGAAGCCCGCAAAGGCCGCAACCCGCAAACTGGAAAAGAAATTCAGATCGCAGCGAAGAACGTTGTGAAGTTTAAGCCAGGTGCTGACCTCAACACGAAGGTTCAGTAATTCGGCTGCAGCTCACGCTGTACCACAAACTTAAAAAGGTTCTCGGCTCCGTCGGGGACCTTTTTTATGCCTTCGATATTCGCCCTGAGTGCTCAGCTGCACACC
>CALACF010000084.1 GCA_937890245.1 uncultured Flavobacteriales bacterium | reverse complement strand
TTGCGCTCGCCGAACTTTTCTGGGTGAGCTAGGGCGTTTTATGGACTACCTTTGCGGCCGTAAAAAATTGGCATTCAGATGAAGAGGATCAACGAATACAAGAAGTTATTTGAGGTTGACGGCGTGATTGAGCTGGCTCCCTTGAAGAAAAAGTACCGTCTTCTTGTGAAGGAATGGCACCCCGATAAGTTCCCCGATGGTGGCGAAAAAGCGGTCGAAGCCGAGGCGGTTAGCCGCAAGGTGATCGATGCCTACCATTTTCTGGTGAGCATTGCCCCTGCTACAAAGGAGGCGCAACTTGAGGCATTTACGGCCACGACCACAGCGTCGATGATCGAGGACACCAAGCACAAAGGTTTGCTGCTCGAGATCACGTTCACCGACGGCACTACCTACGAGTTTTTCGGGGTCAACAAGCAGGTTTACACGAAGTTGGTCAGTTCCGACAAGCAGCTGCGGTTTGCCAAGCGCAAGATTTTCGGCGCGTACCTGTATCGCAAGTCGAAGAGCGGCACCAAGGAGTCGGCGTAAAACCGGCGCCTGAGGAGCGGCTACATGTATCATGTTGCTGCTGTCAGCCGAAGAATGGGTGAACAATATTGACAACGTTGTCGGTATTGGGCTGGCGGGAAATGACCGGGCATCTTTGTAGGGAAATACACATCCCTACATGACTCAAAAGCACCACCTTCACTACGTTCTCGTTGCCGACAGCAGCGGCTCTATGGCCGGCCAGATCAACGAAGTTCGCGAGGAAATCAACATCCAAATCGCCAAGCTTCGAGACGAATCCGACCCGGAGCTACGCCCGTGTACCTTCACCTTCCGGACCTTCAATTCTAAGATGAAGAACGTGCATGTGAATCTCCCGATTCACAAGGTGCCCAAAATTAAAAAGAAGCATTACGAAGCGGAGGGCTTGACGGCACTCTATGATGCGATTGGCTCAAGCATTGTCACCATGGACAAAATGGTCGGACATCGGTTGGACGGGATCAACGAAAGCCTGGTTATCATCATTTTCAGCGACGGTGGCGAGAACGCCTCGAAGGAATTCGATGCCAAGAAAATCTCGGCGCTGCTGAAAGAGCATCAGGAGAAGCCCGGATTTAACATCGCCTTTGTCGGGTGTGACCCGGCCAGTTTTCAAGACATGCGCAGCGTGGAATTTGCAGCCGACCGCATGTGGCACTATGAAAAAGGCGCCGAGCGACAGGCCTTGTACTCGGTCCACAAGAACGTCTCGAACATCCGCTTCAACCTTCAAACCAAATTCTGCACGGAACAGAGCAAGGATTGACGCGGCGCGACGTTCTGTTTGTTAGATCACCCCCTCTTGACAGTCCGCAACTCCCGCAACCCCGTGTTCCATGTCCACATCCTACGCCCCGCATCGCTGCCCGATGGACTTGTTGAAGACGCCTTCAGCATCATCGAGCACGCGAAGGGGTTCCATGACGGGCCTGTAAAATTCAGTCTGCATTCGTGGGATTTCGAACCCGATGCGTGGCGTTTGCAAGAGGAGGAACTGGAGGCTGAGGGGCCGCTGAATCAAATCGTATTATACAGTGCTTCAAGGCACAGCGAAATCACAGCATTCTATTCAATGCGGCCGATGGTTCAAAGGCTCCGGGGGATGGTGGCGTCTGACCCCCTGAAAATTGGCATGCGCAAGATGAGCGCAGAGCGCATCCTCAACGCTTGTGATCAAGTCGCGTCGGACTTCCGAACC
>CALACF010000083.1 GCA_937890245.1 uncultured Flavobacteriales bacterium | reverse complement strand
CTCTCCTCTTGTAGCATGGCGCGAATTGCCCGAAGCCGCGTGGATCCGCCCACCAGAAGGACGCCTGTGATATCAGTCCATGACAGAGACCTGTTGGCGAGCGCCTGAAGCGTGCACGCCCGACAAGCCTGTACCAACGAATGCGTTATCGCTTCGAACTCGCTCCGCACCAGCCTGAAACGCTTTCTGTATGGGCGGTCGTCCCAATTCCAGTTGAGAGTGCCACCAGCACTTGGATCACTTCCCGAGGTTTCGTTGGTGAGTTGCCATTTGATTTGCTCGGCCAGCCGCAGCCACGAAAGCCGCGTCACGTCATCCATCAACTCGACGGTAAAATCCGGGAAGGAGTCCTGGAACTGCTCGATCATGCGCTCGAAGATGCGGCGATCCCAGTCTCGCCCACCCTGGCGTACGCCTTCGCTCGTCAGCACCTCCGTATTGCCGACTCCTTGGATCCGGACCACGGTGATATCCAGGGTTCCACCGCCCAGGTCGAAGACCATGTAGATCCCTGGCGCCGCGGTCTTGCCGAACATGATGGCGGCGGCATCAGGTTCGGTGAGAGTCTCGATGATGTTGAGGCCGGCCACGGAAACGGCCTGACGTGTGGCTTCGCGCCGAGACTCAGTGAACTCCTGGGGGTGTGTTATCACCACCCCTGTCATTTTCGGATGGCCCTGGGCCGCGGCTTCTCGCTGGACCTTGCGTAGGACCAGCGCACCGATGTCTTCGGGTCGGTACGACCAGTCGTGTGGGGCAAATGGCCAGGGTGGCGCCGCGGCATCGCCACGGTTGACCTCACCCATGTAGATTTTGGCCTCTTCGAAACGCTTGAAGGGAGGATCGTTGAATTCGTCCCAGTCGTCGAACTGCGACCAGGCCCTCTGGCCGACGTACGCCTTGCGGACGCCATCTTCGGTAGTGACCGCGACCGCGGACCTGAGGACATCCAGGGTGTTCTCGGGGTGGCTCACATCGCCCCGATCGAGCCGTATCACCTTGAGATCGTTGGAGGGAGTCACCACCGCGCACTTGGTGTATGTCGTGCCTAGGTCAATTCCGTAGAAGCTCATTCGACCCTCCTTACGCACACAGCGAGCCGACCGACTTCCACGGGTTTCCCTACCGCATCGTTCAACACTGTGAGGACGACCTCCTCAAGGCCAAACACCTTTTCAGGCATCTCGAAAGCGTTGGGTGCGGACTGCTCGTGCCACCACTGGGTCTTTGCTGATTCGGCATCGACGGTCACGTGTCGCATGATTCGATACTGCAGGGTCCACGGAGCGGCTCGCAATCCCAGCGGTGCGCAGCTTGTAAAGACCTGCAAATCATCGCTCGACGCACCGACCTTCGCTTGTCCGACACGATCCGGCAGGTTCTCCATTGCTTTGGGCCCCTCGGCGGTGATGCTCCAGGTCAAGTGGTCATCAAATGCCACACCGTCGATGACGGATATCGGTGCGGTCAACCACGCCTTGCCAAGATTCCCGCACTGCACCTCCGCAAGCGCGCCGCTCTGGGCGGACTGCGCGTTCATCAGTCTGAACTCCGACCAAGCCAGCGGGTCCAGCGCGCTGTCTCCGCTTCCACGCTGCACTTTGGTCGGGGCGCCGAGCGTCACGCCTGGGACCCCTAATGGGGCGAGCTCCACCGAATGTACGGTCTGGTTGGCCGGCATCTCACCGGGCTGTATGGTCGGGTCGGCCCGGAGCTTTTCGACGAGCGCCGAGGTGAATCGCCGGCCCTGTTTGGGGTCGCGTGTCAACGCGATGATCAGCACGGGCCGAACCCCTGAGTATGCGACCGTGGAGCGGGCTCGGTCTTCGCCTCTCAATTGCCGCTGCCGGCCGACCTTGAAGTCAACCCCTTGATACCGCTTGGCGTCTCCTCGGCCGACAAGCTTGAGTCCCTGCACATGGGTCTGTATCTGGCCGAGAACGCGCTTGTCTGGGGTCACATCGGTGACGTACTTGCCGTTGAACTCCATGAGCGCCGTAACCACCCAGACACCATAACCTTGCGCAACGCGGGCCCGGAGGGCAGCGCCAACGCAGCCAGGACTCAAACCCTCGTCACATGCGTCAGCGGCCGTGCCAGCCAGTTGCCGTTTGGCGCCGGGCTCAGTGCCGCTGAGTACCAAAACGGTCAGGCCGGCGTCGTCGATCTTGTCGGGTTCGGGCGGGTGATCAGGGTCCAAGGCTGCGGGGGGGGGCGTGCCCACGAGCAGACGCCCGACACCCGATGCCTGCGCAGTGTACGTACGGGCGCTTCCCCAGTCGGGCAGCTTACGCGGACACTTCACTGGCTCCTTCGACGTCCGCCACGCCAGGCACTTGCCCGGCGTTTCCGAATCCTTCGGAGCTCGTCGCACGCACACCAATCGGGCGCCCGTTGTGCAGCGCTCGGGCGAGGCAGCGCCCGCTTCGGACATGGCGACGTCCACTGCGCGGTGAAGCTGGCGAAGTCCTGCCCGTTTTAGCCGAGCGC
>CALACF010000082.1 GCA_937890245.1 uncultured Flavobacteriales bacterium | reverse complement strand
CAAGGCAAATCGCTCTCGCATTGACAGCTTCCCCGGCATTGGTGACGACAAAGCACTGGCAGTATTGGCCAAAGTCAAAAAAGAATTTGGCGTGGCAGTCACCACAGACGTGCACACAGCGGAAGAGGCGCGTTGGGCGGGCGAGGTGGTGGATGTTCTGCGGATCCCCGCATTCTTGTGCCGGCAGACGGATTTGTTGATAGCGGCAGCCCAGACCGGGCGCGTGGTGAACGTCAAAAAGGGCCAATTCCTCAGCGCGGAATCCATGCAATTTGCCGTGGGCAAGGTCCGAGATGCGGGCAACGAAAAGGCTTGGCTAACCGAGCGAGGAACGACCTTTGGCTACCAAGATTTGGTGCTCGATTTCCGTGGCATCCCGGTCATGCAGCAGTACGCACCGACCATCGTCGACCTCACCCACAGCCTGCAGCAGCCAAATCAAACGAGCGGCGTCACCGGCGGGCGCCCGGAACTGATCGCCCACATGGCACGCACTTCGGTAGCCGCCGGAGCGGACGGCGTCTTCATCGAGACGCATCCCGACCCTTCGAAGGCCAAGTCCGATGGGGCCAACATGCTCGCGCTCGACCGCTTCGCGGACCTCGCCGCACAAATGGCGACCATGCGAGCCGCCTTTCTTCAAGCCACGGCCACAACCAAATGAAACAGCTGTTCTCGCTTGTTTTTGTAGCCGTCGCTACCTTGCTGCCCTTCGCATCGCCCGTCGCCCAAGAGGTGCTCGACACGATCGAAGTGCGCATCGTCGACGGCTTTTACCAAGACATTGTCGAGCACATTTGGACGGACACTTCGGGCGTACTGCTGCTCGGCACGACCACCTCGCCATTTGAACAGTGGACTGTGTCAGGCGAGCCGATCCCCGGGAAAAAGTGGTTTTTGAGCGCCTACGACGACAGCCTCAATCATCAGTGGTTCAATGTCGGCGTCTTCCAGCCGGAGGCGACAACCGACTGGCCAATGCCGCCACCGACGGCCATCGATCTGCGCGGCTTGGTCCGGGGCGCAATGGACGCAGGCTTGCCCACAGCGTGGATCCTTTCCAATCAACTCCCCAGCGCAGAAGATGGAGGGGCCAACGCCACTCAAATTGGCGGTTGGCGCGCCCAATTTGACCGCTTCAGCTCTGAAGCCGCTGTGGCCTCGCTCACTTTCGAGGGCTTATCGGCCTTGGCTGGTTGGTCGGAAGCCGCATGCCTCGTTCAGCCCCCCGAAGAAGCGGACTTGCCGACGGAGCCCGAAGAGCCATTGGCCTGGATCATCGGAACGCATTACGATTGGCCTTATGGTGTCGGCCAATTGTTCTGGGCGGCAACCGACGGCGCGGGATTCTACGATGAGCAGCTCGTAAGCGCCTTAGATATCGCGCCATTCACCGATTTTGCGGACCAAGGTTTGCGGGCGGTGGACGCCAGCTTATACAACGACACGCTGTACATCGCTGCGACCATTGAAGGCGGTATCGCACGTACCGCAATATGCGTAGCAGCCCGCCAAAACCCGGGCGGCATCTCAGAAGACCACACCTTTGAAGCACTGTCCATATACGTCTTTGAGCAGGACAGCTTAACGCCAGCAGCCATCGAAGCGGGCCCGCTTGGCGTGGTGGTTTCGCTGAATCGAGAACTGGCCGACGGCACCAACGACTTCACCTTGGCCAACTTGCGAAAGGGCAGCGACGGTGCGGCGCAGAGCGAACTGGGATTGGCATGGATGATTGCAGTGAGCAATGACCCCACCCAACGAGCCCGCGACATTGTTTGGGCAGACGATCAGCTGGTAAGCGCATCAATGACTGCGGTCTTCGGCGCGGGAGGCACGGGCGCGATGATCGAAAAGTACTTCCATCAGAACGGCTCGTGGTACAGCGGACACACTTTTGGTGGCGAAGCGGACGAGGACGTCTTCACCCTCAAGCGCGATTACGCTGGCAGGATGCTCATTGGCGGTTGGACGAAGAGTTACGGCGACGGGGCGTCCAAAGCGGGCTGGTTGGTCCGATTTCCGAGCGGAAACCTCGCAGCAGCCTATGAGCAAACGGTCGACTCGCTCGCCATCGGGTACGAACCGCCGCTGGTGGTTTCTATCGACGAGATCTCTGCCATTTCCACCGGATCCGTCGCCCCCGGATTGCTTCCGTCTCCCAATCCCGCCACACGATCCCAGCGCGTCAGTTGGTCTCTTGACGCATCTCCGTATGCGGCGGAAAACGCCCCCACAAACTGGCAGCTCTTTGACGCCAAAGGGAAAGCTGTGGCGAGCGGAATAGCTCCAAGTTTTAGTTTTTCGCAATTCCCGCAGCTGCAGGCCGGACTCTACCTCCTGGTGAGTTGTGGAATGTCAAGTCGTGTGGTATTGCTCGCGGATTGAAGATCTCCTGACGCTTGCTCCCGTCCGCAGGCCCGTCCGTCCGCGAAAAATCAAGCTTCCAACGCATCCACAAATTTCGCCAGCTGCTCGCCATGGGCAACCGGGTCATGTTGGGATTTAATTCGCTCCAGGGCCGCCTGGGCTTTTGATTGCAGCGTTGCATCTCGCGATGAACCTGGTTCTAAAATGCCCGCCAAGCAAGTGGCCAGTTCTTGCTCGAGTCGCTTGGAAAAGACCCGCCGTTCAGCCAAAGTCTCCAACGCGGCATCAACACCATGTGCCTGTTTGGGCACCTCAATGACCCAACCACAATCGGCGTTGTTGATTTCGGGCAAGGCGCGTATATCGGTGGAGATCACCGGGCAGCCGGCGGCTTGAAACTCCAGGCATGAATATCCATAACTATCCGCCCATGTCGGCAACAGTCCCACGTGCATTCCCTTCATCAAATCCATGACGCGCTCATGCGGGAGGCTGTCAATCAGAGTGATATGCGATTTCATTTCCGAAAGGTATTGAGCGACACGCAGTCTCGACTTCTCCAGCAACTCACCCGAAAGCTGCGTTGCGTAATCTTGCAAGTTCAATTGAGACACAATTGTCAAATGCCAATCAGGCAGCGTTTCTCGACAACTAGAGAGGGCCTCAAGAAGTTCGATTCCGCCTTTTCTGGCAAAGTCGCGCCCCACAAAACACAGCTGTATGCATTCAATTGAGACAAACTTATTTTGAAGCAGTTCTGAACTGACCATCGCTGGTTGTGGCGGGTGCAAGACGTGTAATTTCTGCTCAACCTCAGAAAGGTACTGTGGCCATTTCTGCCCGTAGTCCGCTTGAAAAATATTGCGAGCGGTTTCGGACAAGGCCAGTATTCCAACGCAAGAAGGGCCGGCAAGTCGCTTGGCCATTGTGGACTTCAAATGCCGGACCCAAAAGGAATCCGAGCCAAGCCTGGGCAAACTTGTCTCAAAGTGAACGAGAAATTTGCGGCGTTGAAGTGGAACTGTATTAAAGCTGTGCAGCGGCATCTTGTCAAACGGCCGGAAAAAAAATCCCTGCCAAATCGGCTGATAGCCACGGCCGGTTAGCCGGAATGCCAATGATCCCGCGAAATGTCCCAGGTCCCGCACCCTGCGGTGTTGGTTGAAAAACTTTCCGAAATTTCGCTTTTCGTTATAGCCTGCGCCCCTGCGCATCCCAACCACATTTACGCTGTGCCTGGTTTTTTGAACACCCGGAAGC
>CALACF010000081.1 GCA_937890245.1 uncultured Flavobacteriales bacterium | reverse complement strand
CATCAATCAGGTAGGGGAGGTCTGGCAACTGTTTCCTCAGACTTGCATAAGCGAATAGTGTACCAATTCCGCCCTCGATATCAACCCAAGAATCGGATTTGGTCGCACCCGTGTGGGCGCTGATCGGGTAGAACTTTGCCTTTTCAGACATCAAATGCAGAGCGAGCGCCTTGAGCATGCGGCCGCGCTCCTGGAATGTGAGCCTGCGCAGGCCCGCACTGCCCACGAACCGGCCGTATGCAAATGCCGCAGCTACATCAACATCTGAGTTGTCCGCCTGGGCTATTTCTCGGCCGTGTATGGCGTCGAGGAGCGTTTGGGGCGAACTGCCCATGGGCTGCCAGTTTCCGCAGATTAAATTGTCGAGCTGAATCATGTCTTTTTAAGGTGTCGTGCGCCTCGTCTCAGCGGCGAAGAACGGCCTTCGTTTACAAACTTTTTTCAGCGCTGACGAAAATTTTTAAGGGTTCATCGACGTTTTCCTTGGATGTAACGAAAGTTTTGGAGTATCTTACCGAAGATTAATAGCGCACCTCAAGTGACGATCACACTTAACCTTCGAACATGAAATACATCTTTTCTCTAGCAGCAACAATGCTTTTCGCATTCTCTGCATCAGCTTCAAACGTGGAACTCGTAGTAGAGTCAGTTGACAACGGCGGTGTCGTTGATGGCAATACCTACCGTGTTTACGCGGTTCTCCCTAGTTCACAACATAGCCTCCACGCTATTTTTGCAGACGGCGAGCACATGCTGAACGTTTCCACCACCGGCTCTTTTTATCAGAACAACCTCGGCGGTTACTCTTCACTCGACATCAACGAGAACATCATGGACATCGACGAAGCACTCGCTTTTGACAGCTGGGTGACCGTGGGTGCTGAGAACAACATGAACAACAACCTTTGGAGTGTCGGTATTGACTACGCTTCATTCTCTGCGGGTGACGCATTGGAAGTGGTTGACGGCGCATGGTTTGTTGTCCCAACGGACGTTCGCGCTGCTACTGACGCCAACAACATGGTGCTCCTCATGCAGATCACAACGGACGGAACGGCTACTGGAACATTGAACTTCCAGGGACGTGACGCAAATGGCGACACTTGGCGTCAGTACGACGTGACATTCTCGTCAGACGATGCAAAGGTGTTCGGTTGCACGGACAACGAAGCTGCCAACTACAGTGTCGATGCCAACTTCGACAACGGTTCATGTGAGTTTGTTACGGACAACGGCCCCATGGCTGCGCTCTTCAGCTTGGAGGACGCTTCTTGGAGCGTATTCCCTAACCCTATCTTCGAGAACCACTTCAACTTGCAGTTCAACTCTGAGCTCAACCTGGGCAAGACGAACATGATTTTGGAGATTATCGACATGGCTGGAAAAGTGGTCCTCTCTAACGAGATCAGCACTTCTGAAGTCGTCGGTGGAAATCGGGTGATTGTGAAGCACAGCCTTGCTGCTGGAAGCTACACGCTCACCGTGGCTCACAAAGACTTCTCTGCAGGTCAGAACATCATCATCAACAAGTAAGCCCTCGCGCTATTGTTGATCGCCTTAACCAAGGCAACAAAATCGAGCCGGTCCCTACCAAGGGGCCGGCTTAATTTTTAGCGTATTTGGAACCCGAAGAGCATGGACGAAGAAC
>CALACF010000080.1 GCA_937890245.1 uncultured Flavobacteriales bacterium | reverse complement strand
TGATTTCTCCAACCGCGCTCGAAACGCATTGCACGCCGTGACGCTCGGCAACATCCTGCAGGGCGCGGGTTGAGCTCAAATTGTTGACGACTGCGCCGGGGGTACGTGCCAGCACATAGTCCGCAACTGAAACCAGGGTGTATTCCTCTCCAAATGGGCTTCCGTCTTCGCAGATCATGGCCAATCGATCCACGTCTGGATCAACCGAAAACCCAACGTCTGCACCCTGCTCGACCACCACTTTGGCGAGCTCAGTCAGGTGCTCTGGGAGCGGCTCAGGGTTGTGGGGAAAGCGGCCGTGGGGCTCACAATACAGCTCGACAATATCGTTGACGCCGAGGGCCTTCAAAAGGGGCGGCACCGAAATCCCGCCCGTTGAGTGCACCGCATCGATGGCCACCTTGAAATTTGCCGCTCGAATGGCCTCGACATCGACCAAGTCCAGGGCGAGGATGGCCTCAATATGTCGGTCGATCCAACCCTCAATTGGCCTGACGATTCCCAAATCCTCAACCGGGGCAAACGCGACGTCCTGACCAGCCCTCCGGATCACCTCTGCCCCCACCTCAGCGCTTATGAACTCTCCCTTCGCGTTCAGTAATTTAAGGGCATTCCACTGAACAGGGTTGTGCGATGCAGTTAACACAATCCCACCTTGCGCGCCCTCGCCCACAACAGCCATCTCCACGGTCGGCGTCGTGCTGAGGCCCAAATCAATCACGTCGATCCCCATCGCCTGCAAGGTCCCCATCACCAAATGCTGGACCATCTCCCCAGACGGACGCGCATCCCGGCCTACGACAATGGTCGGCTTCCCTGAAAATTCCGAAGCGGCTTGGCCGCCCTGATACTCTAGCACCCAAGACCCAAACCCGGCTGTCGACTGCACGATCACGAGTGGCGTCAAATTGTTGGAGCCCGATCCACCAATGGTCCCGCGAAATCCAGAAATGCTTCGAATCATTGTCATGGCAACGAAATTAATGAAGTTTCACCGCACTTTTAAGCGCGGAAATTGCGTTATCAAAACGATTACGAATTAGATCGGGAACGTTTACGAATTGGTGGGTTGAGATTGGCTTAAGCGCCGAGCAAACCCCCATATTTGCCGAGATGTTTAGTAATCCCGCTGATGTGTTCATAACCACCAGCCACCATGCTCAATGACCTCCCGAAAGTCGGGTAAGTTTCGAAACAGTGATGCACGACGAAGAATTAAATCGCCAAGACGAGAGGGAACTCGAGCAGCTGATTAAGCGCTACGAGCTGATGGAGGATCGTGGGGAGGCCACTTTCTTTGATCTCACCGAATTCGAATCTCTGATTGAACATTATCTCGTCTACGGGAAACACAAACAAGCCCGCAATGTTCTGCGATACGCCAGCGAGCTGTACCCCGAAAGCCTTGAACTACAGTTGCGTGAGGCCCAGATACTTGCAGGAGCCGGCGAGATAGAACATGCAATTCCCCGTCTGCAAAACTTGCTCGCCTTCGAGCCGCACAACGAGGAAATCCATTTGACCCTCGCCTCGCTTTACGGTCAGACGCGCCAGCATCTTAAAGCCATCCGGCATTACCGCAAGGTCATGGACTTCTGTGATGCAGACATGAAGGGCGATCTCTATATCGACATGGCCCTCGAGTACGAGAATGTAGGCCAATGGGACATGGCTGTGCAAATGCTGGGCGAGGCGGTCACACATGATCCCGAAAATGAAACGGCATTGCACGAGTTGTCATTCTGCCTGGAGTCAATTGGCCACAACGAACGCGCGGTCAAGGTTTTCCAAGGACTGATTGATCGCCATCCGTACAGCTGCCCCGCTTGGTTTGGTTTGGGCAACGCTTTGCAGCGCATGTCCGCCTACGAAAAGGCAATCAAGGCTTACGAGTACAGCCTGGTCATCAACGAATTGTTCTCCCCCGCCCTGTTTCAAAAAGCAGGCTGCCTTACCCTTCTCGAGCGGTACGACGAAGCCGTGGAGTGCTACCGAGACACGTTGATCATGGACGCGCCACAGGCAGCGACCTTCTGTATGATGGGCGAATGCATGGAACGCATGGAGAAGCTCGGCGAGGCCGAAACGTATTATCGCGCAGCCCTCGACCTGGACGAATCGTATGCAGACGCCCACATCGGACTGGGCGTTGTGTTCGACTTGCGAGATCAAAGTGAGT
>CALACF010000079.1 GCA_937890245.1 uncultured Flavobacteriales bacterium | reverse complement strand
TCAAGCCCCTGCAAATCAACCGCAGGGCTCGCAATTTTCAGATTACTTGATCACCAACTTGTTCGTAGCGCGGGCGCCGTCAACAATGATGGTGTACGTGTAGAGACCTGCAGTCAAGCCCTCCACGTTCAACGTGGTGCTGTGCTGGCCAGCTGGCAAGCGGCCCTGCTCCACGTCCAACACGAGTGCACCCGTGATGTCCATGACTTCGAATGAAACGTTCGCGGTGTGGTCCAAGTTGAACTTTACGCGGGCCGTTTCGTTGGCTGGGTTCGGGTAGGCGTTGCCCAACACAAATCCTTCGCCTTTCACTTCAGAAACAGCAACTGAACTTTCGCAGTTCGGGTCGAGGTTCAAGCGAATCATGTAAGCGCCTGTGCTGAAGTACCAATCGTACGCACTTCCAGACCCAAAAGGACCGTAGACGAAGATCGTCTGCTCTGCTTGATCAAGTGAGCTTCCGATTTGTACGTTGTCGCCTCCGAGGTGCTCAAACACAGCCATCACAGCACCGTTTGCCTCAGCTAAGTACGGGTCTTCAAACGCGAAGGTGTACCAATTCACTGCGCCGTCGCCGGACCACATGAAGTTTGACTCCAGGCTGAGTTCGTCAGAAGACGCAACCAAACCTGAGTACTGGTCGCCTCCTGCATTCCATTCAACCCAATCAAACAAGTGACACACCACGTCCGTCTCAGTCTGAGAAGCGTCCATGATCGCAACATCGATACCGTAGATCATCTGCTCATTGAAGATGTCGTAGGGAACCGCCGCGAGGTAGTCCACCGTTCCGTCGGCAGGTGAAAGACCGGCCAACATGCCGTTGTCGCGTCCGTAAGAGAACTCAGTAACTGCGTACTGGTCGCTGGCCATGTTGTCCTCTGGGTACTGATCCAATGAATCAGAAGCGATTGTGTAAACAGCGTCATACGTACCTGCGGCTGCATCTGGTGTGTACGTCACGCGAAGCGTGTCCGACATGCCGTAAGCAATGTCTACACCAGCAGAATATCCGGCATCTACAGCGTTGACGGTCATGCTCAAGGTAGAGTTTGGCTGTGTGGCTGTTCCCATGTTGCCTGCCTCAACTGCGAAATCCATCTCTATAATCTGGCTGTTTGGCCATGTACGGGCTTCCCAAATTCCACTGGTCTCATAATCCGTGTGGCTGACGTAGTTGCTGATGCGAAGGTCGTTGGCTGGCGTGTCGAAGACCACGAGGTCGTCGATCATCCAAGCGTAGCCCCACTGGCCAACCCAACGAAGACGGAGGTACACAGTGGCTTGTTCGCCTGCGAGCTCAGAGATGTCGAAACGACGAACCTCTGGGTCGGTGGTCTCCCAGCCGCGGTCGGCCTCTGGGAACACCTCCCAGCGCTGTCCAACTACGTTGCCCATGCCGTCCTCTGCAAGTCCTTCTGACTCTTCCAAGGTGGCGATGTCCGGCCAGTTCACACCGTCCACAGAGATCTCCAAGTAGCAGCGCTCGACATCGGTAAAGTTGTCCCAGCAGCGGTACTTGCTTGCGAACTCAACAATCACATCAGGGTGACCGGTCAAGTCGATCGGCATGGCAAGCGTTGCCATGTTGTTCTCGATCCAGTTGTTGTCGTACTCCTCTTCAGCTCCGAAAAGGTCAGAGTCGACCATCAAGAATCCGTTATCAGCTGTTGCAAAGTTCGGTGCAGGTGAAGCCGATCCAGCTGTGCCACCGGCCCATCCATTATAAGGACCTGAGGGGCCATCAGTTGTGCACTCAAAGTTGATATCTCCGATGTAGTCGAGACCTTCTGGGCTCGTAACCAATCCGTAGTCATCCACTGCGTTTTCAAACACCCATGTAGAGCAATCAGAAAAGTCGTTTGTGTAAATCACGTCGCGGTCTGCACCAGCAGTTGTGACGTTCTGACCCGCAGCTTGGCGGGTGGTTTGGGCGCGTCCCTCTTGGGCGCGTTGGAGTTGTTGGCCGAGGGCGAAAGAGCTCACCGTCAGTCCAATAAGCATTGTGTATAGGTGCTTCATGCGAATCGAAGTTGTTTGATTTCAGCGCAAATATAGCGTGAACCAAGCGGTACTCGCAAGTATGTCCTCAGGTGCACTGTTTTCGAGAGCTCAAACCGTCACTTCTTCAGGCACCGCAGGCTCCGCATATTCGGACAATGCAGGGCAGGTGCAGATCAGATTTCGGTCGCCGTGTGCGTCGTCGATGCGTGCAACGGCCGGCCAGAATTTGCGGCCGCGAATTTCGTTGAGCGGGTACGCTGCTACTTCGCGCGTGTAGGGATGCGACCACTCGCTGGCCGTCAGTTCGCCCACGGTGTGGGGGGCCATCCGCAGCGGGTTGTCCACCCGGTCATAGCGCCCGTCTTCAACTGCTCGTATCTCATCTCGGATGGCCAGCATGGCATCGCAAAACCGGTCGATTTCTTCACGCGACTCGCTTTCGGTCGGCTCGATCATCATGGTCCCGGCAACGGGCCAACTCACGGTCGGTGCGTGGAAGCCGTAGTCGATCAAGCGCTTGGCAATGTCGGTTACCTCCACGCCCGACGCCTTATATGGGCGACAGTCGATAATCATTTCATGCGCCACGGTTCCGCGCGGGCCGGTGTAGAGAATTTCAAAGTCTTCTTTGAGGCGATGCCTGAGATAATTGGCATTGAGGATGGCCACCTGGGTGCTTTGCAAGAGGCCGCTCGGGCCGAGCAAACGGATGTAACCATATGATATCAAGTGCACAAGCGCACTACCAAAGGGAGCACCGCTGACCGCACGGCCCTTTTCGTGGCCCGGCAAAAATGGCACGAGATGCGCCGCAACGCCGATCGGCCCAACGCCCGGTCCGCCACCGCCGTGGGGAATTGCGAAGGTCTTGTGGAGGTTTAAATGGCAGACGTCCGCGCCGATGAGGCCCGGGCTCGTCAAGCCCACCTGCGCATTCATGTTAGCGCCGTCCATATACACCTGGCCTCCAGCCGAGTGAATGATTTCGGTGATCTCGAGAATGCCTTCCTCGAAGACGCCGTGGGTCGATGGATACGTGATCATCAACGCCGATAGATGTTCGGCGTGCTGCTCCGATTTTTCTCGCAGCGCCTGTATGTCAATGTTTCCCTGGGCGTCGCAACCGACCACCACGACCTTCATGCCGCACATCACCGCGGAGGCCGGATTGGTGCCGTGGGCGCTCGATGGAATGATGCAGACGTTGCGGTGGCCTTGGCCCTGGTCGGCTTGGTAGGCACGGATGGCGAGCAGTCCGGCGTATTCGCCTTGGGCGCCAGAGTTTGGCTGGAGCGAGACGTCGGCGAAGCCCGTGATTTCAGCGAGATACGATGACAGGTCGGCGATCATCTTGCGCGTGCCGGCGGCCTGGGCTGGCGGGCAATAGGGGTGCAACTGGGCAAAGGCCGACCAGCCGATGGGCAGCAGCTGGGTGGCCGCGTTGAGTTTCATCGTGCATGAACCCAGCGGAATCATGGTGTGGACGAGCGACAAATCTTTGTTTTCCAGACGCTTCATGTAACGCATCATGGACGTTTCAGAGTGATACGAATTGAATACGGGGTGGGCGAGGTAGTCGACCGGTCGGAAGCTGGATTCGTCGGGGTGCAGGTCTTGGATGCTCGACGGGTCGGCGTTGAAACCGAAGACTTCGCAGAGGTCCGAGAAATCTTCTGGAGAAGTGCACTCGTGGAAGGCTACTGCGACGCGCGCTCCGTCGTCGTGGTAGCGAAGATTGATGCGTTTGCCTTCAGCGCGTTGGCGCAGGGCGGCGATGTCCGCCGGTTTGAAGACGACCGTGTCGAAGAACTGATCGTGCTCAGCTGGGAGGCCCGCTGCGCGTCCCGCCTCAGCCAGCTGCACGGCCCAGCGATGGATGCTCACTGCGATCGTTCGCAATCCTTCGGGGCCGTGGTAGACCGCATACATGGACGCCATGATGGCAAGCAGGGCTTGCGCCGTACAAATATTCGAGGTCGCTTTTGCCCGGCGGATATGCTGCTCCCGGGTCTGCAATGCCATGCGATAGGCCATGTTCCCGAGGCGGTCCACCGATGCACCGATCACCCGTCCTGGGATGTTCCGCTTGAAGGTCAAGCGGGTAGCGAAGTAGGCGGCGTGCGGGCCACCATAGCCCATCGGAACGCCAAATCGCTGGGTATTTCCCACCACCACGTCTGCGCCTTCGGCGCCTGGAGCGGGCAAGATGGTGAGCGAGAGGAGGTCGGCGGCGACCACCACACGCACATCGGCAGCGTGGGCTGCAGTGATGAATTGGGATAGCGGTTCAACCCGCCCCCAATCGTCCGGATATTGGACCAGACAGCCGTATACGTCATCAGCCCAAACCATTTCGGCACGTTCGGCCACTTCGACGATGATGCCCAAATGTGAGGCGCGGGTTTGCATCACGGCAAGGGTAGAATCGAATACGCCGGCGCCCACGAGAAAACGATTGGCCCCAGACTTTGCTTGGGCGCGCGGACGCGCATTGTAAAGCATCGTCATCCCCTCCGCTGCCGCTGTCGCCTCGTCCAAGAGACTTGCACCGGCGAGTTCCATACCTGTCAAGTCGCTGACCACGCTTTGAAAATTCATCAAAGCCTCGAGTCGGCCTTGGGCAATTTCAGCTTGATACGGCGTGTAGGCGGTGTACCAGCCTGGATTTTCCAAGATGTTACGTCGGATCACCGAAGGCACTTCCGTCGGATGATACCCCATCCCAATGAAGTTGCGGAACAAGGTGTTTTCCTTGCTAACCTCCTCCATATGTTCAAGGTACATTGCTTCTAGGAGGCGCATTGGCAAGTCCAATTCACCTTCTGAACGAATACCATCTGGCACTGTGGCCAAGATCAGCTCATCCATCGAAGCGTGACCCATCGCTTGCAGCATCTCTAGCTGCTGCCCGTCGCGCGGACCGATGTGTCGTTTTGCAAAGTTTCCCGAAGACATGGCGCAAAATTAAGACGCGCGGCGGGACTATTTGCGCTAATTTTCCGACATGCGTGCTCCGACTTTGATGTGGTCCAATTTGCTGATTTCCATAGCCGCTGTAAGCGCAAGCGTCCATGCGTTTTCCCCATGCCAATCCACATTCTGCATCTCCATTGCAATCGGAATCGGCGCTTGGACATGGTTTGCCTACAGCTTGCATCGCTGGGTGAAGTTCAAGCGGCCCGGGCGAATGCACGCAACCGAGCGGGGTTGGCTTGTGCGCCACAAGCGGGGCTTATTTCTGGGAGGCGGGCTCGCGCTCGTCTTATCTGGCCTGCCGCTGCTCGTGGCCTTCAGCGTTGAGCGCTGGGACTGGCTGGTATGGGCGATCTTGGCTGGCGGTATCTCACTGGTCTACGCCGGATCTCCGAAGAGTCGCTTTGCACTGCGGGAACTGCCCGGCGCCAAACTGTGGGCGATCTGCACTGCTTGGGCCTTTTCAACGGCCGCACTGCCCATGGCCTTTCAAGGATATTCGATGGCCGACCCCGCTTTATGGGCCGCCACAGGCGCGCGATTCCTCGTGATTTGCGCCCTGACCATCCCCTTTGACATCCGCGACATCGCACTGGACGACCCCGCCATGCGCACCCTGCCACAAATCATCGGGCCGCGCGCTGCCACCCTGCTGGCGCTCTCCATGCTCGCCGGCGCCGGCGCGATCCACAGTATTTCTCATGGGCACGCATCGACCTTGGTGGTCTACGCCCTCATGGCAGCCGTCATTCTGTGGGCGCCCGACGACCATCCACATCGGCGCTACAGCATGCTCGACGCGACCTTGCTACTGCTCGGTCCTGCCGCTTGGATTTTTGGCTGACTTTTGCGCCATGCAATCCGGCCCACACAACGACCTGCTCAATGCTGACTTGCTTCGCCAAGCGCGGCAACTGGACAACGAAGATCCATTGGCATCGTGGAGAGAACAATTCCACATTCCGACAGGAAGCTACTATTTCACCGGTAACTCATTGGGATTGCAACCTGTAGGCGCGGAGCAGATGATCGTGGAAGAGCTCGAAGACTGGAGGAAATTCGGCGTCGAAGGACATTTTAAAAGTCGCCGGCCCTGGGTCAACTACCACGAACAGCTCACCGAAGGGCTCGCCTTGATCGCCGGCGCTCAGCCCAGCGAAGTGGTCGCGATGAACACCTTGACGGTCAACCTACATCTGCTGCTCATCTCCTTTTTCCGGCCCGCCGGAAAGCGCACCCAACTCATGATCGAAAAGGGGGCCTTCCCGTCGGACCGCTACGCCGCCCTCTCCCAACTCCAGCTGCACGGCCTCGACCCCGCGGTCGACCTCATCGAAATCGCGCCACGCCCAGGCGAACACACCCTGCGCACCGAGGACATCGAAGCACGCATCGCAGAAGCTGGCGATCGGCTCGCATGCTGCGCCCTGAGCGGCGTCCAATACTACACAGGCCAACTATTCGATATGCAGCGCATCACCACAGCAGCACACGCTGTGGGCGCCACATGCGGCTTCGATTTGGCGCACGCTGCGGGAAACGTCCCCTTGCAGCTCCACGATTGGAATGTCGATTTTGCCTGCTGGTGCGGGTACAAATACCTCAATGGCGGCCCTGGCTGCGCCGCTGGCGCATTCGTTCACGCGCGTCATCATGGCGACCCTGAACTCTTGCGCCTCGCCGGTTGGTGGGGCCACAACGCGGAACGACGCTTCAAGATGGAGCCTGAATTCGAGCCAATCGCGGGAGCAGCGGGCTGGCAAATGAGCAACGCTCCCGTGCTGAACATGACTGCGCTGCTCGCCTCGCTCGAAACCTTCAAGGCCGTGGGCATGGACGCGCTGCGCGAAAAATCACTTGCCCTCACTGGATTTCTCGAGCGCGGCCTCGCCCAAGTGGCCGAGGCCACAGGCGAGCACCTCGAGGTGCTGACGCCAGCCGATCCGACCCAGCGCGGATGCCAACTCTCCGTAATAGCCCACGGCCACGGCCGCCGGCTCTTTGACCACATGACATCAAAAGGCGTGGTGGCCGATTGGCGCGAGCCAGCCGTCATTCGCTTGGCCCCTGTGCCGCTCTACAACAGCTTTGAAGATGTCGCACATTTCCTGCGCATTCTCGAAGGCGGACTGCGCGCTGACTCCTAATTTGGACCCCAATTACATCCCCATCCAGCATGACCCGAAATCGTTACGCCGTGGTCGGCGTCGGAAAATACGGCACCCGCATCGCCTTGGAGCTCGCAGAACGCGGCGCTGAGGTCGTTGCTATGGACTGCGCAAATGAACGCATCGAAGCCATCGCCGACGATGTCGCCCTGGCCATCACCTTGGACGGAACGGATATCAAGGCACTGAAAAGACAGCATATCGAGGACATGGACGCCGTCGTAGTGGCGATCGGCGAAGACTTCGAGTCAACCGTGTTGATCGCGCTTCACCTGCTCGACTTGAAAATCGAGCGGGTCATCGTTCGCGCTTCGGGCGAGCACCAAATGCGCATCTTGAAGGGCATCGGCGTGCAAGAAATCATGACGCCCGAAAGCGAGTTCGCCAGCATCGTCGCAGAGCGCTTGATGAATCCGAGCTTGCGTGGATTCCTCGAGTTGCCGGACGACTACGAAATCGCCGAGATCAAGGCGCCGGCCAAATGCATGGACCGTGCACTCGGCGACATCGATCTGGGCACCCGCTACAACCTGCAGCTCATCACCATCCGGCGCACCTACACATCAAAAGACGGCCAGAGCAAGGAGGACCACCTCATCGGTATTCCCAAGGCAGACACGGTTGTGGAGGCCAGTGACATGCTCGTGGTGTTCGGCACTGAGCACAATGTCAACCGCTTCCTTGAGGTCAACAGTTAACGACCGCCTCAGCCAGCACACTATCGCGGCGGGCTATCAGCGGATCAGGATCACCGTTCCGAGCTGCTCAAACCAGCGCCCCTCTTCCTCCGACCCGTTGACGATCGGCCGGTAGGTCGCGCGGTACATATAGGCCCCAGGCGTGGCGGGCTTGCCCCCGTCACCTCCGACCGTCCCGTCCCAGTGTTTTTCGAGCGCGTCCCCGGCAAACATCAGCTCGCCCCAGCGGTTGTAAATCAGCAGACGGAACGTTCCGATGCCCTCGCCGTACCCTCCAAACGCGTCGTTCACACCGTCAGCAGGATCCGATGCGGACCCCGGCGTAAAGGCCGTCGGGAAGTACACGCTGTCGGAGGGGCAGAAATCCACCACCACCATCGTCACCGAGTCCACGCAAGCGCTTTGCAAATGGGTCACCACCACCCCCAAGGTGTCGGGGGATGTCAAGACCAATGAAGGCAAGGTTGTGCCGTCGCTCCAGAGGTAAGAGCAAAAGGCTTGCTGGACACTGAGCCACAGGGGGCCATCCTCTTCAAAGCACAGCGCCGTGTCGGTCGGCAAATTCAGCTGGGGCGCAGGCAAGAAGGACGCGGCGAACGCGGCAACGTCCCCGCAAGTGAAGACGTCCACGGCGGTGACCTCATAGCTTCCAGCTTCTGTCACTGAAATCGTCGGTCCCACCTCTCCGGTCGACCAGGCGTATATAATGGGCGCGGTCCCCCCCGTCACCTGGGCCTGCAAAACGACCGTTTGCCCTTCGCAAGCCGGCCCGTCGGGTACGACCTCAACGCTCGGCATTGGATGCACTTCGACTTCCAGCGTGTCGGTCAAGGTGCAGCCCATCACTGTGCCTGCCGTCACCCAATATGTGCCCGAATCTGAGGCGTCAATCGTGACCGTGCTCTCACCGGTGCTCCACAAGATGTCGTCGGCCGGATCCAATCCCGAGTCGATCGTTACACTTTGCCCTTCGCACAGGTCCTCATCTGCGCCCAGGTACAATTGGCCTTCAAGCACTTCCACATATACGGAGTCCGAGAATTCGCAGCCGGGTCCCGTGGCCACCGTCGCGACGTACCAGGAATTGATGGGTGCAAACACCTCGGGGTTGGCTGTATTGGGATTGAACATGAACAGGGCCGGTTCCCAAGACCAATTCAGATCGGGCGTGGGCGGCGTGATCTCCGCGTTCAGAATCAGGCCGCTCACATCGCACACCACCGTGTCATTCATGGCAACAATGTCCAGACCAGGCGCAACCGAGACCTCGAGCGTGTCGATCCACATGCAATTATTAATCGGATCGTACGCCGCCACCCAAATCGTCACGTCCTCCGTGAAGGTGAATGTGAAGCTCTGCGTGTTAATACCGCTGAATAAGGTCGTCGGGTACCAGGCGTAGTTGAAGGCCTGCGCGTCGTATTGCGTGCTGTTCTCGTAGCCCGGTGCTAGATTGACATAAGTGAAGGCTTCGACGCCCTCGCAGACGTAATTCGGGTTGGTCGAAACATAGGGCCAACCCGCGCCGATGCTCACGCAGGGCTCAGCACCTTGGGCGTAAAGCGTGGCCGTAGTCAGCTGCGTGGCCAGCGCCAAAGTCAGCATCAGAAAGAAATATCGGCTCGGGCGCATCGCTGCAAAAATACAACTCACTCCCAGACAACGGTCTGCTCCCAATCCGAGCGCATCTCGATCTTATCAACGGCGCGCTGTACCGACTCCGGATGCCGCAACGTATCGACCCCAGTCCAACGTCCATCCTGATTTCGGTCCTCAACGCGGACCAACCCGTAGGAACCGGGCAACAAGCGCTCAAAGACGGGCGCTTCACTTGCCGAAAACCGGACTGGTTCGCCTGCCTTGTCGAGCAAAATCCACAGGCCCGCCGTGCCCTTTTCGGCATCACCCACTTTGCTGTCAAGCTCCACGCGCAACGTCGCATAGTGCTCTATGGCATGCGTCGCCCAGTTGAAAACGGCGGTGTCAGCTCCGAAGGCTCCCGGAAAAACCGTCATGCGCACTTCGGCGCCATCGGGCGCCACCAGCGGCTGGACAGTCCAACGGTCCCAGGCCTTCACACCTGTCTGCTCGAGTGTGTCGCCAGCGACCACCCATCGGTTGTGCACCGAGGACGCAATCAGCGTGTCGATGGGAGCGGTCAGCCTGAGCGTGAGCGCGTCCTCGTCTTGGGCGTCCACATTTCTAGCCGGCGCTTCCGCAACCGCTGCAACCACGGGCTTGCGCTTTCCAAACAGCTCGATGGTATCCACAGCGGATCCGTGCACTATACGCGCCGAGGTCGCCCCGCCAGTTGACAACAGCAGCAAGCTGTCTCCGTCCTGATGCCAATCCCCTGCGCCCCCAATGAATTTGACCTCGACCGAGCGCCCGCCCAAATCCACCAGCTTCAGCCGCGCCATGCCCGCAGTGTCTTGGCGCAAGCCCGAGACATACGAGGTCAGTTGGGCTTCTGGCGCGTCGAGTCGCAGCAACGAGGCCTGAAGCGAGTCGCTCGGAAAGCCCGGCGTCAAGGGTTCGTCCAGCCAAGCAAAGGCCTCGCTTGGCCCCACGTTGAAATCCGCATCCACATCGAGAAGGGCCACCACAGAAAATGAGCGTGGCGGCAGGTATCCGATCGTGCAGGCGCCGTCCTCATCGCTGACCCCTAGAAATGCTGGATTGACCTCGGCATCCATCCAATCCTCGCCCGCTTCAAACAACAGCACCCGCGCCCCTTCCACCGGCTCACCCGACCATGCATCCTCGAGCGAAAACCGCAGCAACCCGCTGTCGAGCGCTGCCCCCGTCGAAAAAGCATACACCAAGTCGGCCGCTACATTCCCCTCGTTCAAATCGGCCACCGATTCGCCAAATTGGAAGACGTAAGTGGTGTTGGCTGCGAGCGTATCCGCCCAGTGCACCTGCACTGTCTTCCCCCGCAACCGCACGCCCAGATCATGTTCTAGCGGCGGTGACACCATGAGTTGCGTTCGGTACGCGCCGAGTTTTACAAATTCGTCAAACGTGATCTCGAAGCTGTTTTCTGCGAAGTGTGTCGAGGCCAATTCAGGTTCGTAAACCACAACCTTCGGCGGCTCCCGATCGGCCGCTCCGCCCGTGGGCGAACCCACCTTTGCGCACGAGGCCAGCAACAGCATCGCGGCCCAGCCAAAAAACGCCAGTCCAGCGCAGCTGCGCCTCCATCCTGTCCCAATAAAATTCACGTCGGCAAAATTCACTTCGGCAAAAGTGCATTGCAAACCGAGGCCAACAACGCTTCCAGCCGCCCTTGATCCTCAGCTGAAAAATCATCCAGTTCCGCGCTGTCAATGTCAAGCACCGCTCTCACAACACCCTCCCCATCGCACAGCGGTAGCACGATCTCCGAGCGGCTCGCCGCGCTGCACGCGATATGCCCCACAAAGGCCTCCACATCTTCAACCACCACCGTCTTCTTTGCGCGCCAAGCCGCCGAACACACGCCTTTCGATCGGTGCAACCGCGTGCAAGCCACCGGCCCCTGGAACGGCCCAAGCACCAACTCCTCACCCTCAACACGGTAAAACCCGACCCAATGCCAGCCAAAGCTCCCGAAAAGGGCCGCAGCGAAATTGGCCTGATTGGCAACCCAGTCGGCATCCGAAATCAGCCCGGGCATCGAGACATCCAGCTGGTCGTACAATTCGCTGCGCTTCATCATTATTCTGAATGTGTTTTTCTGATATCGAGCCAGGCACAAAGAAAGCCCGAACGCAGACAAAAACCACTGCAAGTTCATAGAGCTAAATCCCGAGGGAGA
>CALACF010000078.1 GCA_937890245.1 uncultured Flavobacteriales bacterium | reverse complement strand
ACCGATTGGCTTAGATTCATCAGCGGTTGTTGGAAATCAAGGGCAGCGGAATCATCTACACGCTGACCAAACGAGATGCAAAACGTGTGTGCAATTGGCTCAAAAACAAGGGGCACAATGTCAGCGTCTATACAGCTGATAGCGACGACCGTGCAGATCTAGAGCAGAATCTGCTGAACAACGAAGTCAAAGCGCTTGTGGCAACGGTCGCCCTCGGAATGGGGTTTGACAAGCCGGACCTCGCGTTTGTATTTCACTTCCAAATGCCGGGCTCAGTCGTTGCGTACTACCAGCAAGTCGGACGTGCTGCACGTGGGATTGACAAGGGCTACGGTGTTTTGTTGAGCGGGGAAGAAGACCTGGAGATTTTGAGGTCCTTCATCGATGGGGCCTTCCCTAGCGAGCAAGATTGTGAAGCTGTATTTGAGCTGTTGCTCCAACACGATGAAGGCCTGCCAAAAGTCAAGATTCTTGCGGCACTGAACATCAGCTCTGGCAAGTTGAATAAACTCCTGACGTTGGTCTCCTTGGAATCGCCTCCACCGATTGTTAAAGACGGGAGCACTTGGCAACTGACCACGGCTGATTTGACGGAAGAGTTTTGGGCTAGAACCAGGCGCTTAACAGCACTCAGAGAGAAAGAGCTCGCACAGATGCTCACCTATGTAAACTTGGCACATGGCAAGCATATGGCGTTCTTAATCGACGCCTTGGACGGCGATGCTGCCGATGTTCCCGTTTCAAGCCACCCTCCGTTGGAAACGTCCGTAGATGGCGAAGTTGAGATCGAAGCACTGAAGTTTCTCCAGAGGGTTTTCATCCCAATTGCACCGCGGAAAAAACTGCCAGGAGGGGTGACTTGGGCACATTACACCGGCTTGAAACTTTCATCGAAATTTCGTCATCAGGTAGGCCGGGCTTTGAGCTATTACGGTGACGGGGGATGGGGTCGTTCTGTGCGGAATGGGAAATATGAAGTTGGACGTTTTGACGATGAACTCGTCGCGGCATGCAAGGCTATGATAGGCGAATGGGACCCCTCACCAAAGCCAACTTGGGTGACTTGCATCCCCTCCAATCGGCATCCAGATCTCGTTCCCGATTTTGCCCGCCGACTCGCTTCTGCCTTGGACCTTCCCTTCTTGGCTGTGCTGCGCGCTGCCAGCGACCGGCCCGAGCAAAAGAAAATGCAAAACTCTGCGCACCAAGCAGCCAATCTTGATGGCGGTTTTGAACTTACAGGCGCCCCCTGGCCCAGCGGCCCCGTATTCCTAGTGGACGACATAGTGGACTCGCGTTGGACGCTAACTATTGCGGCTTGGCTTCTGCTCGCCAACGACTCTGGCCCGGTATTCCCTGTTGTACTTTCCAACTCCAGTAAAGGCGCATGACCCCACTCTCACCTAACACCCAAGCCATCTTGATGCTGATGGCGCCCATGCTCGCTGGTGGTGGGGCGCGGGATGTACAGCA
>CALACF010000077.1 GCA_937890245.1 uncultured Flavobacteriales bacterium | reverse complement strand
GTCTTCAGCTCGACCATGTCCTGGGACTGGATTATGTCAATTGATGTGCACTGGTTTTCGACCCTATTTGGCTGGTATGTGTTCAGCGGAATGTGGGTGAGTATGCTCATTTTTGCGACGGTCTGTTTGACCTGGCTGCGTGCTCGCGGCTCGTTCCCTCAGCTCACTGATAGCCATATGCACGACATGGGCAAATGGGTGTTTGCCGGTTCAATGCTCTGGAGTTACTTGTTCTTCTCTCAGTTCATGTTGATCTGGTACTCGAACATCCCAGAGGAGGTGACCTACTACATCGCCCGCATGTTCACCCAGTACAAGGTGCCATTCGCAGCCATGTTCTTGATGAACTTCGCCGTGCCTTTTTACGTGCTGCTTTCGCGCGATGCAAAGCGCAACCCGTACTTCATCATTCCGGTGAGCATCTTGATTTTCTTCGGCCATTACTTGGATGTATACCTCCTGGTGGTGCCTGGGACGCTCCACGAGCATGCCGAATTCGGATTCTTAGAGGTGGGCACATTCCTGGGCTTCTTAGGGTTGTTCATTCACGTGGTGCTTCGGGCTTTTTCCAAGGCACCGATGATCCCCGTCAACCATCCGTTCTTGGAGGAATCCAAGGCGTTGCACATCTGATTGAGCCAATATCCACAGCATGAACTTTCTCATCCTACTGGTCGTAATCTTTGGCATCGTTGCCATCGCGCAATTGGCCAAAGTCTCAGATCTTTCCGCCAGCCTTTCGGGCCGCCGTGAAGAGGACATCTCCAAGGCAGACAGCCGCTTGATCGGCGCCCTGTTCATGGTTTTCTTCGCTGTCTTGATGGGCGCGACGATCTTTCTGTACACCAGCTATGGAAATATGCTTCCCGAATCGGCTTCTGCGCACGGCGTAGAGGTGGATTGGTTGATGAACTTCAACTGGTGGATCATCACCTTCGTGTTTGTCGTTGTCAATGCGCTGCTCTTCTTCTTCTCATGGAAGTACGCATACGACCCGGCGCGCAAGGCCACGTTCTTTGCCCATGACAACCGTTTGGAACTGATTTGGACGGTGATTCCATCGATTGTTCTGGCGGTGATCATCATATACGGCCTCAAAACTTGGACGGCTATTACTGGCCCGGCCTCGGACGATGCACTTCGGATTGAGATGTATTCAAAGCAGTTTGACTGGTCAGCTAGATATCCAGGTGCGGATGGAGAGTTTGGCCAAGGCAACTTCAACTTGATCACATCCAGCAATCCACTCGGGGTCATCACACGCGAAGCGAGCGCTGAAGTGTTGAATACGTTGGAGGAGAAGATTGGAAAAATTGAAACCAACTTGGGCCTGGAGCTTGGCTTGTTGCAGGCGGAACGCGCGACCCTCGTAGCGACCATCGCAACGGACGACCATGGTCACGGTCATGACGACCACGCCGCGCATGACGATCACGGGTCCCATGACGATCACGGCCACGGTGAAGACGCTTGGAAGAGCATTGCCGAGCACCGCATCGCTGAGATCGACGAATTGATTGCCCACGGTGGGGACGGCTTGCTCATTTGGACTGAGGCAAAAATTGAAACACAGCGCGCGAAATTGCACCGCCTGAAGCGCCACCGCCAACGTGTCTTAGACGTCAAGGGCTTTGAGCTTGAGAGTGGGGTTGACGCTTGGGATGCTGGAAAGGACGACAAGATTGTCAAGGGCGAATTCCACTTGCCCGTCGGACGCGAAGTCGAGTTTGTCTTCCGCAGCCGCGACGTGATTCACTCTGCGTACATGCCTCATTTCCGTTCCCAGATGAACTCCGTACCTGGGGTTCCAACGCGTTTTAAAATGACGCCGATTATCACCACGGATAGCATGCGCACAATTTTGGGCGACCCGGCGTTCAACTACATCCTGCTCTGCAACAAGGTTTGCGGTGCGGCACACTTCAATATGAAGATGGACATTGTCGTCGAGTCGGAAGCAAACTACGAAGCCTGGTTGGCTGCGCAGGAGACTTTTGTGCCTGCTGAAGAGGCTGCTGAAGAGGCTGCTGAAGAGGCTGCTGAAATGGCCACCGAAGAACCATTGGCCGAAACGGCTATGCAACACTGATCGAACGAGCGAAACGCATCCACATGGCAAACGCACACCACAAGGAGAGCTTCATTTCGAAGTATGTATTCTCCCAGGATCACAAGATGATCTCGAAGCAGTTCTTGATCACTGCTATTTTTATGGGCATGATCGCCGTGATGTTGTCGGTCTTTTTCCGGCTGCAAATCGGCTGGCCCGGGGAGTCCTTCGGCATCATTGATGCCTTCATGGGTAAATGGGGCGAGGGCGGTGTCCTCGATCGCAATGGCTACCTCTCTATTGTAACCATCCACGGAACCATCATGGTGTTCTTCGTGCTGACCGGCGGTTTGTCGGGCACGTTCTCCAACCTATTGATTCCACTACAGATTGGTGCGCGTGATATGGCTTCGGGCTTCCTGAACATGTTGAGCTACTGGTTCTTCTTGACTTCAAGCGTCATCATGGTGTTCTCGTTGTTCATCGAAGGCGGTGCGGCTTCTGGTGGATGGACAATTTACCCGCCGCTGAGCGCTTTGCCTCAGGCGATGCCTGGCTCAGGCTTGGGCATGACGCTTTGGCTGATCGCGATGACCTTGTTCGTTGTGAGCTCCTTGCTCGGATCACTGAACTACATCGTGACCATCATGAACTTGCGGACCAAGGGCATGAAGATGCTGCGCTTGCCGCTGACGATGTGGGCGTTCTTGGTTACGGCCATCTTGGGCGTGCTGAGCTTTCCAGTGTTGGTGTCGGCTGTGGTGCTGATGATCATGGACCGTTCGATGGGTACGGCTTTCTACTTGAGCGACATATTCATCGCCGGAGAGGCCTTGGACGTGACCGGTGGATCTCCCATCCTGTTCCAGCACCTCTTCTGGTTCTTGGGCCACCCGGAGGTGTATATCGTGTTGCTGCCAGCATTGGGCATCTCCTCGGAGATTATTTCGACCAATGCCCGCAAGCCCATCTTTGGATACCGGGCAATGGTGGGTTCAATCATCGCCATCGGCTTCTTGTCGTTCATCGTGTGGGCGCACCACATGTACATCACAGGCATGAACCCGTTCCTGGGATCCGTGTTCGTGTTCACGACGCTGTTGATCGCCATCCCTTCAGCGGTGAAGGCATTCAACTATATAACGACGCTTTGGAAGGGAAACCTTCGCTTCACGCCGGCTATGATTTTCTCAATCGGTCTGGTTTCAACGTTTGTTACTGGCGGTTTGACTGGGATCATCCTGGCCGACTCGGCCTTGGACGTCCAGGTGCATGACACGTATTTCGTCGTGGCTCACTTCCACATCGTCATGGGACTGTCTGCGATTTTCGGCATGTTTGCTGGCGTGTACCATTGGTTCCCGAAGATGTTCGGTCGGATGATGAATACGAAGCTCGGCTATGCTCACTTCTGGGTGACATTTGTTTGCGGCTATGGCGTTTTCTTTCCGATGCACTTTGTTGGATTGGCAGGGGCCCCACGACGTTACTACGAAAATTCGGCGTTCACATACTTGGACGGGGTAACCGATTTGAATGTCGTGATTTCTATTTTTGCGATCATCGGCTCGACAGGCCAATTGATCTTCGTGTTCAACTTCTTCCGGAGCATCTTCCGCGGCCAGCCCGCTGTGCAGAACCCTTGGAAGGGCACAACGTTGGAATGGACAACGCCGGTTGAGCGTATCCACGGCAACTGGCCCGGAGCCTTGCCGGAAGTGTACCGCTGGCCTTACGATTACAGCAATCCAGAGCACGATGTGGACTTCGTTCCACAGAATGTTCCGCTGAAGGATGGCGAGACAGAACACTGATCTTATACATTTCTTGAAATGTTCGACGGGCGGCCTCAGGGTCGCCCGTTGTCGTTTGCTAGATTGCCGAAGTAATGGAAGACGAGTTTGATTTGCATTCTGCGGCTGAACTTCCTGGCGAAGAGCCAGGAGAAAATTCAGGTGAGGCCGAATTTGACCGGGCGTTGCGGCCTGTGCGCTTTGACGACTTCGCGGGCCAACGCGCGGCGATGGCCAATCTCGAAGTCTTTGTCCGGGCTGCAGAGGGCCGCTCTGAAGCCTTGGACCACGTGCTCCTGCACGGGCCTCCGGGCTTGGGCAAGACGACCCTGGCTTATATCATAGCCTCAGAGCTCGGTGTGGGAATTAAGACGACGTCTGGGCCCGTGCTCGACAAGCCAGGCGATTTGGCGGGTCTGCTCACGGGGCTGGAGCCGCATGACGTGCTGTTCATTGATGAGATCCATCGGCTCAGCCCTGTGATCGAGGAGTACTTGTACTCGGCGATGGAGGATTATCGAATCGATTTGGTGCTGGACACTGGACCCAATGCGCGAACTGTTCAAATCGCGCTGCACCCGTTTACCTTGGTGGGAGCCACCACGCGGTCGGGCTTGTTGACGGCGCCATTGCGTGCGCGCTTCGGGATCAACTTGCGGCTCAACTACTATGACGCTGAGACCTTGACAGGAATCGTGGAGCGCAGTGCGGGCATCTTGAATATTCCCACGAAGTACGCCGCGGCCCTTGAGATTGCCGGTCGCTCGCGGGGCACGCCCCGGATTGCCAACGCGCTGCTACGCCGTGTACGTGACTTTGCCGAAGTGAAGGGCGATGGCACGATTGATTCGATGATTACGGGCGTGGCCTTGGATGCGCTGAATGTCGACCGCATCGGACTCGATGAGATGGACAACAGGATCCTGGAGACCATGATCGATAAGTTCGGCGGAGGACCTGTTGGGGTGGGGACCATTGCGACAGCGGTGGGGGAGAACGCTGGAACCTTGGAGGAGGTCTACGAGCCGTTCTTGATTCAGCAAGGCCTTATCGTTCGCACGCCCAGGGGGCGCCAGGTCACCGAGGCGGCTTACACCCACATGGGACGCGCACCGCGCTCCCGCGATTTGTTTGGCGGCTGATATGGGCCGGACTGCTGTAATTGCAGGCGACCGCCTTGCACAGCTGCAGGCCTGGGCCGCTGAGCTGGGATTTGAAGCGGTGGGCGTCTCGCGCGCCGATCGACTCGATGAAGAAGCGCCTCGTCTGGAGGCTTGGCTGGCTGAGGGCCGGCACGGCGAAATGGGCTACATGGAGGGCCACTTTGAAAAGCGGCTCGACCCCCGACTGTTGCTCCCAGGCACAAAGACCGTGCTCAGTTTGCTGTACAATTATCACACGCCAGATCCCGTCGGCCGCAGTGATGAAGACACCAACTTGAAGATATCGTCGTACGCCTTGGGCGAGGACTATCACTTTGTGGTCAAGCGTAAACTCAAGGAGCTGCTCAAATGGATGCGGGCCGACTGGGGCGATATCGCAGGGAGGGTATTTGTCGACTCGGCGCCTGTGATGGAGCGGGTTTGGGCATCGCGTGGGGGATTGGGCTGGATCGGAAAAAACAGCCTGCTGCTGACCAAGGGTGCGGGCTCGTATTTTTTCTTGGGGGAGATTCTCATCGACATCGAGTTGCCCGCAAGCGTGGGCGCGGCGATGGATCACTGTGGAACATGCACGCGTTGCATCGATGCGTGTCCGACGGGCGCCATCATCCAGCCGTACAGCGTAGACGGCAGCCGATGCATCAGTTATTACACCATCGAGTTGCGGGGCGACCTGCCCGAGCCGGTCGCTGGGGCATTCGAGGATTGGATGTTTGGTTGTGATATATGCCAAGAGGTGTGCCCTTGGAACCGCCATGCGCAGCCCCATGCCGAGCCCGCATTTTTGGCGTCTCCGGATTTGCTGGCCATGACGCGCGCAGACTGGGTGGACTTGACGTCCGATACGTTTGAGGCCTTATTCAAAAAAAGCCCGATCAGGCGAACGGGCTTTGAGGGCTTGAAGAGAAACATCGCACACATCGAGCGCGAGCGTCTTAAGGGAGGGAGGTGAGTCGGTTGCTTTGACCAGGGTGTGCGATGGATTAGATCGCGAGCTTGAGGCCGCGGGACTGGAATGCACTCTGGATGATTTCGCCATAGCGGCTTCCGAATTGGACGATACACCAATCGTAGAGGGCTTCGAGATCGACAGCTTCCAAGCGCTGAATGCTCTTCTTCAATTCCTTGGTGAAGAGTGTGGAGTCGAAGCTCACCTTTGCCAGGATCCGCTTGTAGTAGTTGAGCATGCTTTGTGCCATGAATGCGATTTTCGGGTTCAAGATAATAGACGTGTACAGAGAATTGAAGGGCCTGGTCAAGGATTTATCCACGATGTTCCGATGACGCAACGGAGATCAGCGTTTGGCATTGTGTGTGTTCGTAATTTTGCACCCATGTCCGCTCCCAAGCCCCGCCCGCCGAAGCCTCCCAAGTTGTACAACACGGCTGACAAGCACGAACTTGCCAAGCGCTTGGACGCCGAAGGTTTTGAGCGTACCACGGTTTCGTTCTATCAGTACGCCCATCTCGAGGACCCCCAAGCATTTCGCGATCAGCTCTTCGCTTCGTGGATGGCGCTTGGCATTTTGGGGCGGACCTATGTGGCTGCAGAGGGTATCAATGCGCAGCTTTCCGTACCCGCTCCGCATTGGGATGCGTTTGTGGAAGGTCTATATGCGATTGATTTTCTCGATGGTGTGCGATTGAATGTAGCGGTGGAATCGGACGACCGGGCCTTTTTGAAGCTCATCGTCAAAGTGCGCGGCAAGATTTTGGCCGACGGCTTGACCGACGAAACGTTCGATGTGACCGATTGTGGGCGGCATTTGAAGGCCGAGGAGTTCAATGAGCTGACCGATCGCAAGGACTGTATCCTGATAGATATGCGCAATCACTACGAAAGTGAGGTGGGGCATTTCGAGGGGGCCATCTGTCCTGACGTCGAGAACTTTCGTGAGGAAGTGGACATGGTTGAGGACATGCTGCGCGACATGGACGGAACCGAAGTCGACCGCCCGATCGTGATGTATTGCACGGGCGGCATCCGATGCGAGAAGGCGAGCGCGTGGTTCAAGCACCGCGGCTTCCCCAACGTCCATCAATTGGAGGGTGGGATCATTGAATATGTCCGGCAGGTGAAGGAGGACGGCGCCCGCAACAAGTACCTGGGGGTGAATTTTGTCTTTGACGAGCGCTTGGCCGAGCGCGTGAGCGATGACGTATTGTCGAATTGTCATCTATGTGGCACGGCGTGTGATGCCCACGCGAATTGTGCCAATGCCATGTGCAACGTGCTGATGCTGCAATGCCCAGGTTGCGTAGAAAAGTACGCGGGCTGCTGTGGGGACGCGTGCAAGGCCGTGATCGGATTGCCCGAGGAGGAACAGGCTGAGCTTAGGAAGGGGAAGCGTTCGGCGGGCCGACATTTTCCGAAGGACCGGCGCGCTGACGCTTCCGGGGCCGGCGACTGCTAAACTGTTGTCAGAGCGGGTGCTCGACGGCGTCATCCAAGATGTAGTTCATCTGCATAATGTCGTCCGCGTTCAAGCGCAGGCTGCCGTGAAAGGTCATCCGCTCGTCGGTTTTGTAAGCCCGGTGGTCTTCGTTTGCAAAGCGCAAGTCGGTGACTGATTCTGGACCAGCGCCGCCGCAGAAAAAGCAGTTGGCGAAGGGGTATCGGCTCAA
>CALACF010000076.1 GCA_937890245.1 uncultured Flavobacteriales bacterium | reverse complement strand
GGACCGGCGCTCGACCATGTGATGGACGGTACAATCCAATTCCACCCCGCTAAATTCAAGAACAGCTATCGCCATTGGATGGAGAACGTCAAGGATTGGTGCATCTCGCGCCAGCTTTGGTGGGGCCATCAAATTCCTGCATGGTACTACGACGAGGACGCCAGCGACAACCCAGATGACGCACCGTTCGTGATTGCCAAGGACGCCGAATCGGCCGCCGTCTTGGCCAGCAAGGAAGCAGGGCGCTCAGTTTTGCCTGCCGAAATGCGCCAAGACGAGGACGTGCTGGACACTTGGTTCTCTTCGTGGCTGTGGCCCATCTCGGTTTTTGACGGATTCTACAATGAGGAGGAAGTCGCCTATTACTACCCGACGAACGACATCGTAACCGCCCCCGAGATCATGTTCTTCTGGGTCGCTCGGATGATCATTGCTGGGTACGAATACCGTGGTGAGGCGCCCTTCAAAAACGTCTACTTCACAGGCATCGTACGGGACAAGCAGGGCCGAAAAATGTCCAAATCGTTGGGAAACTCCCCCGACCCGATCAAGCTGATGCAGCAGTTCGGCGCCGACGGCGTGCGCGTAGGCATGCTACTCACCTCCCCTGCTGGCAATGACCTGCCCTTTGACGAATCACTCTGCGAGCAGGGCCGAAATTTCTCGAACAAGATTTGGAACGCCTTCCGCCTCACCCAAGGCTGGGAAGTTTCCGATACCATACCACAGCCCGCCCATGCGGCCGCTGGCATCGACTGGTTCCTGACCAGAAACGAGCATGTGCTGGCCGAGATCGAGCGCGCCTTTGCTGGCTACCGGCTCTCCGAAGCCCTGATGCTGATCTACAAGCATATCTGGGACGACTTCTGCTCTGTGTACCTCGAACTGGCCAAGCCGCCCTACGGGGAGCCGATCGATGCCCAAACAATGGCGTCAACGGTTGAAATTTTCGAGCGCTGTCTCGCCATGCTCCACCCCTTCATGCCCTTCCTCACTGAGGAGGTTTACGCGCGTTTGGCCACGCGCCCTGAGGGTACGTTGCTTGCGCTTTCAGATTGGCCCGATGCCAATTCATCCTCGGATGCAACAGCGAGCAACGCCGACCAGCTGCTCCAGGATTTCGATCTCACGATGCGCATCGTTGCCGAAGTTCGCGGCATCCGCCAGAAGGGGCACATCCCCAATAAACAGGCGCTCGACCTGCAGGTGATCGAGGACCACACCCAATCGTACCCAGACGGAAAACCCTACCCGGCGGCCCTCGAACCCGTTGTCAAGCACCTTTGCAACGTGGCCCACATCGAAAAAGTCGACGCCCAACCAGCAACGGCTTTTGGCTTCGTCATCGAAACCCACGAATTCTTCATGCCCGCAGGTGACACGGTGGACCTCGAAGCTGAACGCGAAAAGATCCAAAAGGACCTCAGCTACCAAGAGGGCTTCACCGTCATCATCGGCAAGAAACTCGGCAACGAGCGCTTCGTCGCCGGGGCACCCGCAGCCGTGGTCGA
>CALACF010000075.1 GCA_937890245.1 uncultured Flavobacteriales bacterium | reverse complement strand
TCTTGTCACTGCGCCAGAACCGTTCCATCTCCTCCCGAAAGCCGTCGCCGAAGGTTTCATCGTGGTCCGGTGTCAGCACGATGTCCGGGCGGATCACGTCGAGTTCCCTCACCAGCTCCTCTCTCCAGTTTGAAGGATTCCACTCACCTTCAGCCAGGATCACCTTCTTTACCCCTGGTATGGCTTCCGCTCGCTCGACGGCGTCAGTCCCCTTGAACTTGTCCATGCGCACGATAATGCCTTCGCAGTGGCGGGCTGTGCTCCTTACGCACATCTCCCACAGCTCGGTTGGGAAGTCAGCCGCCACCGCGATAATAGCCCAAACTTTCATAATTTTGTCCAACTGAAGTCGTCCACGTTATCGAATGGATGCCACCTCTGGAGGAGAGGCGACCCGATTTTGTCTACGAAACCCTCACAGTTGTGCTGCACCACCGCGCTTGCGTCCATGTAATCGACGGCGAAAAATCCCTCGTCGAAGGTTCCCACGCGAAGTTCAGGCGAGTTCTTCACCGCGCAGGCGAGGCAGGGCATCTCCCGGCCCCGGCCGAACCTGACCCAGTAGTCGTGCCATGTCGCGAATAGCGCACGGGCGGCAGGACTCTGGGTGAACGCGATCAGAGCGCCGCTGTAGGCAGACATGGGCATGGCGACGCCGAACATGCGCATGGCTTTGCCGTAGATTATCGGGATTTTCTCGTCCCAGTGGACGTAGTGATTGAGGGCAAGGTCATTATCTGCCAGGAGGTCAAAGGCATGCTCAATACCCGGTCCCATCACTGCCGCGTCAGAGTCGATGTACAACGTCTCATCGAAGGGGGTGAAGTCCGCCATCCTGGTCTTGAAGTCACGGTTTCGGTCCCGATCAACGGCCTCCATGTGAAATGCCACGTTGGGGATGTCATCCCAGACTGAGGACCGGGCCTCTCTGGCCACGTTCGTAATCACGAACAGAGGGAGGTCGGTGTGCTGCCTCGTGTAGCGCGCACAGGCAGCCGCCACTCGCTCGTAATTCTCGTGGAATGCGACGATCAGTAAGCCACGCGAGGCCACTACCAGCCCGTCCTCAACGCATCCGTGATCCGGTAGACATCATCCTCAGTCACCTGCATGTGCATCGGAAGGACAAGGTACTTGTCGTCGACCGAATCCATTCCTGGCATGTCGTCCCGCCTGCCTCCCATGATGCTGTAGCGGTCGTTGCGGTAGTGGACCTGGGTCGCTTCGATTCCCTTGGAACGCAGCATGGCCTGGCATCCCACCCGGTCGTCAACCAGCACGGTGCAGAGCCAGGCGGCGTGTGTGCGGTCGTCGAATCCTCCGCCTACGAACTCAACAGTGTCGATTCCGTCAAACTCAAGCTCGTAAAGGGCTAGGAGCTTCCTCCGGTGCTGCCAGATCGTGTCCCAGTCGCCCAGGGCAGCCAGGCCCATCGTGGCGGCGATGTCGGTCATCTGGTATTTGTAGCCCACCCTGGTGATGTCATTTTCCCATATGCCCTTCTGCTTGGCGGATCGGTCTATCCCGAACCACCTTAAAAGCTTGGCATCCTCGATCTGGTGGTGGTCTGGGAGCACGAGCATCCCGCCATCGCCGGTCGTGAAGTGCTTGATGGCCTGGAACGAAAACATGCTGTAGGTGGCATGCTTCACGATTGACACACCGTGGTACTGAGCGCCCATGGCGTGCGCGGCGTCCTGGATGAGGGGGATCTCCGCCTCATCGGCTATCTGCCGCAGCTCGTCCATGTCGCACGGGAGACCCCCGTAGGGAACGCAGACTATGGCTTTGGTCTTCTCGGTGAGCTTTGCTCGAACCGACACAGGGTCGATGTTGAGCGTGGTAGGCTGAATATCCGCAAATACTGGCGTTGCCCCGCAGTAGAGGACGGGCATGTTGGTCGCAGTACAGGTGAAAATCGTCGTGATAACCTCGTCACCCGGCCCGATACCCGCCAGCAGCATGGCCAGGTGAAGTGCGCTGGTGCCTGAGTTGGTGGCCGCGCACGGGAGGTCACCTGCGAGCCTGGTAGAGAATTGGCGCTCAAACTCCTCAACCTGGGGGCCTTGTCCGATCCAGCGTGTTGACAGGGTTTTGGCCACCGACATCGCGGCCGTTGGTGAGACGTATGGGCGAAAGAGCACGATGCCCTCGTCCTCTGACATCAAGGAGTCTACTTTTGGGTTCATTTAGTCAATCTGGTTGTTCAATACGATGTCGCCCAGCCTCAGCAACTCGAAATCGAGTGCATCGATTCGCTGAGCCGTGTTGGACGGCGTCTCAAGTGCAACACGCGTGACACCGGTCACGCCCGTAACCACTAGAACAACAGATGTGACGTTACTCCTGGAAATTTTTACTCCGGCCACTTCCGCGCCGAATAGTGAACCACCGATGCCCATGCCTCCGCCCCACGCCCGCAGGGCTGCCCGGATCTCCCTGCGCTTTGTCTGCGTGGTGTCGCCTGTGTAACCAACGTATACGTTTAGCTGACGACTCTGCGAATACCCGGCCACAGGTGTCAGCTTCATGGTGAGGTCACCTGGCGATCCTTTAAGCCACAACCGCACCCGCCCCGTCAGCAGATGAACCGTCGACTTGAACTTGAGGGCCGTCGCATCAGGGTCAAACAGCACCACCGAAGACGCGGGAGTGTCTGTGCTGACACTCACATTCGTCCCAAAAACCTCCGCATACCCTGAATTGGTGCTCGGAACGACGGTCAGTTCATTGGCCCCGAGAAACAACCTGAACGACCAGGCACGCAGGGGAAACACTGGCAATTGGGCTGCGTAGAGGCTGATGCTCCCATCGTCTGTCGTCGTGACGGGAGTGCCTTTGCCGTTTCGGTCAATACTGTTTACAAAAGTTGAATCCGGGGCCGTGAACAACTCCATGGAGTTGGACGGTGTCAAGTCCGCTGCCGGTGAGGCAATGTCAATCGTGTCCACGCCGAACACCTCGTCAAGCTCGCGCACGAGGTTGGAAAACAGCACGGGGTCGCCAGGCCGAAGAACGTTTACAAAAGACGACAGTGTGTCCTCGACAAGTCCCTTTGTCGCCAGCACTTCGAATCCATCGAACACCTTGAATCGCAAGCTGACAGGGACGGGGACGTTGGTTCCGTCGAACACCTCAACAAAGTCAGTGCCCACCGCCTTAGTCTGCATGTAGTCCTTGAGAGCCAGTTTTAGCGGGGCACTCAGGTTAACCAGCTGCCCAGCTGAGCCAGTCGTCCACGCGTAGATAATGGCGATGTTTCCCTCAAGCAACGCATTCTCGCGCCTGACTGTCGACCTGGCGAACGCCACTGACCCATAGAGCGGGCTTGTAAACGCCTGCGCCATGGTCTGGTAGTCCGCCGTGGTGACCGCTCGGTCATTCGTCCTGACGTGGTAGGGTATGCTGATCCGGGCCTCTTCGAGTGTCTCGGCGTCACGGCCACCAACGCCCGTGGACGTGGAGTTCTTGATGGCCACCTGGATCGGGCTGCTCGTGCTCAGTATCAAACCGGTGATCGACGTATCGAGAGCGTTCAGGGCGATGTTTCCTGCCGACCCGCCGCCCACTCGGTAGTCTACGAGAACTGTGGCCTCCGTGGGGATCTGAAGACCAAACACATTATCTCCGAATACAGCTATAGTCTCTCCGCTCGCGAACGTTTTTACACGGTAAACACGTGAGTCTGAGCCGTATGCAGCCAAATTGGCCACGCCAGTCCATACTTCGCCGTTGACCGTCACGGACACCGACCCGTCGATAACCGGTGTCCGGCTGCACTTGACGGCGTATTTCGGGGACTCGGCGACAGGGGACACGAACCGGTCAGTGATTGTCTGGCCCTGGGCCAACGAGATGCGCTGGTCGTACACCTCTGACGCCACGCCTGACGTGGTGGTGCCAAGGTAGGCTGGGGTGACCACGAGGCGGTTGTTGCTGACGGCGCCAGGCGATGCCTCGATCCCTTCGATAGTGTAAACTAGGGTGTCCCCGCTGACCTGGAACGTCTGCCCCGCCTCGACATGCTGTACGAGATCGATGGACGTGTCGGCGAGGTCGACATTCTTGGACCCGTTGGTGACTGTGACGAACGTCGCCAGTGTGCTGGCGCCCGCCAGATCCGCGTTGATCATGACAACGGTCGCCCTGGGAGTTAGGTCGCCAACCGCGATAGTGTAGTCCCTGGCGACCTCGAAGGGCAGGGCCGCGTCGTCTCCTGTCCTGAGAAGAGTGTTTTTCTGGATAGTGACGATAGCCGACTGGGAGGTCACCATCGTGGCCGCGCATGACACCGTGGCTGGCAACGGCCCGTGAAGCTGGTAGTCGACCAGCGCCCCCATTCGCACGGCAGACTCCCGGAGGGTCATAGTGGGAATGTATCCCTCAGCCGCCTGACGGTTCACCAGGAAGGCCAGTGTAGACAGCGCCCACGCGACGAGATCCACCAGAACAATTCCGAAACTGCTTGTCACAAAATCGTTCCAGGCTTTTGGCCACCGGGCGCGCACGCGCTGGAGAAGAGCGTCCTTTTGCGACTGGTAGTCGGTCTTGAGGTATCGGAGAGTATTTTCTGTCGCCATCGGCTTAACTACAGGCGCTGGTCGGCGCGCAAAACTGTTCTACCCGTTCGGCAAAGCCTACGACCGTCAATGCGTTCGGTTGGATATCGATTTAGCTTGAAAACGTATACAATTCTTATTTTAATGCCCAGATGGAACCTACAGCCGCAGACCTCCCTGAACCGATCAAATGGTTCCCACTCGACAGCCCTGCGCGACCAGAGCAAAAATTAGCGCTCACGTACATCAAGAATTCAGTGGCTCTGGGCTACTACGACATCGTGATAGAGGCACCCACCGGGGCCGGTAAAAGTGCCATCGGTGCCACCGCCAACTACTGGGCGTCCAGTATGGGGCGTCCGACTGAGGCCGGTGTGTCGACCACAGTCGGTGGTGTCTACCTCGTCACTCAGAAGATGCTGCAAGACCAACTTGAGGCGGACACCATCAGGCACGCCAACTTCGAAGGCGACTCCATCAAGACGGCCTCAGATTACCACTGCCCAAAATATGGCGACTGCGGTGTGGGTTTGCAGGCGAAGTCCACAACCGACAGTGAACATGCGACCTCGGAAGAGAGAAATAGCAAGGGATGCCCCTACATCGGGCGAGGAGATGCCGAGGAGCGCTGCACCTACAGGATGGCAAAGGCGCGTTACAACGCATCGATAATGGGGATCACCAACTACGCATTCTTCCTCACCGAGTCAATCTTCGGCAAACCCAAACCGCCAAAAGACGTGCTGATTGTGGACGAGTGTCACACCCTGGAAAGCCAGCTCATCGTGTTCAACGAGATGTCTCTTTCCGACGCCATTCTCGCGAAGCTCGAACTCCCCTTGGTAAAAATGATCCCAAGACTCGACACCCTTGAGGATTACTCAGATTGGGTTAAGGAGAAGTTGCTCCCCATCGTAGCGGATAGAGCAGAGACGAAAGCGGGGGCAGCAGAGTCGACCTCGGAGCACGACACCAAGCTCAACAAAGAGGCCATGATGCTCTCCAAGCTGCGCGACAAGCTGAAGTTCTTCCTGCGCCAGGTCGCCGAAAACCCTAAAAACTGGGTTTACTGGCAGGAGAGGGCTGCCGACGACCGGAGCGGGAGAACGTCCATCGCACGGCCCCTGGATGCGGCGCCCTACATGCACCACATCACGAAAGCGGCTGGAATCCGAGTTTACATGTCGGCCTACCCAGGCGAACAGGACGTGTTTTGCCGCAGCCTCGGGCTCGACCCTAAAGCCGTCGCCTGGATAAAACTCCCAAGTTCATTTCCAGTGGATAACCGGCCCATCAACATCTCCATGGTTGGCTCCATGAGTAGAAAGAATGCCGAGGTCACCATGCCTTCCCTCCTCAAGGTGGTAGGCAAGATCATGGACAAGTACAGCGACAAGAAGGGGTTGATCCACTGCAACTCTTACAAGACGGGCGAGGAAATCGACCAGCATCTCGCATTCTCGGACCACGGAGAACGCATCCTATTTCCACGGAATGCGGGCGAACGGGCCAAATTGTTCAAGGAGCACCAGGATTCGAGCGCGCCGACCGTACTCCTCAGCCCATCTATGACTGAGGGATTCGACTTCCACGGTTCGCTGGCCACATGGCAGATCATCACCAAGGTTCCCTTCCCCTACCTCGGTGACAAGCAAGTTGCCGCCAAGATGGAGCAAGACAGAGAGTGGTACACCATGCAAGCGGTCATGACCATGATCCAGGCGTCTGGCCGCATCTGCCGCTCTGCGGTGGACGTAGGTATCACCTTTATCCTGGACGGTGATTTTGAGCGCCTGTGGAAGGAAAACCACTACATGTTCCCCGACTGGTGGGTGGATGCCATGGTTTGGCAGAAGAGCAAGGCGCACCTAGCAGAAATTGTATACAGCGACTAGCCGCCACCGCCAGGTTGACTCGGTGTAGCTATTGCGACATGCCTAAAGATTTGATCAACTTTTTATTCGGTACATCCCAAGATGAGGATGCCCTAAGCGTCGTTACTGAAGGTGCCGACGTAGGCAAGGTCCTCGACGACATGTTCGAGCACATGGCCACCATGGAAGGCGTCAAACCTGTTAAAACTTCCCTTTCTTCGGCCCTGAAGAGGGTGGGGGTCAACGTGGACGCCCATGACGGACTGGCGTTGGACCCGATGGGGTTCTGCCTCATCACGTCGCACCCTGACTCTTTTGCCTCCCTCAGGACGCTGCTGACCGATCCGACGAAGATGCACGAGCTCGCGTCTCTAGGGTGGGTGGCCACTTTCCCTGGCGACAAGGCCCAGGTCAACGAGGAACCTGAGTTCCACATCCGCTTCATCGAGCTTACCGTGGCGGACGCAGGATCGTCGGACACAGTTGAAAGTCCCCTGGCCATCGCCAAGAAAGGGCGCAAGGATGCCACGCAAACTGCCGCTCTCAGCTCTCCCCCTGTGAAAGCCAAGGGAAGTGGGATTGGCAAGGCCACCGATGGGGCCACTCCCCGCAAAACCTCTGAGTCTGCCGCCTTTCCCGACAAAGGTATGACGGTAGGCTGCCCTGAATGCGGCAAAGAAACTCGTCACCGTGAGAATAAACGCGATTTCACTATAGCAAAATGCGACAATTGCGGTGCTGCGCTGAAAAGCCTGGGTAACCACAAGGGCCAAAAGCAGCGCGTCGAGTCTGAGGCAAGCAACCTTGTAAGCCGGATGCTCGAAGGCGACAATACAGACTAACCGTATGAGCAACGTGAGAGGATTTGTCAGAAGGGCCGGGGCTGCGGTAGGCGGCCCGGCTGCGATTGCGGCCATAACGGGCGACATACTGCGTGCGGTAAAGGTCGGCGACTACCAGCTTTACACCTGGGACACCGCTAAGACTGACGGTGGAAAGAGCTACATTGGGTACCGCTTTATCTCCCCGAGCGGTGTCGTCTTGTTCCAAGGGACGGATATCGGCGTTCCTGCGGATATCGCGATTGACAGCGACGCGACGCTCACCGGTGTACTCGGGTTCCTGGTGCTTCGGCCAGGTGACACAGATCCTGACTATTTCAGTGGCTACACCGACTAACAACTTGAATTTGCTGAGGGTGACGCAGAGGATGTCGGAAACCGCGTGGCGGATGGCACCCCATTCCAAGACGTGAGCGGCTACGAGCAGGAACCCGAACTGGCGCAATGAAAATTACCTCCTACGAAGACTGGGGACACACATCCCCGCCACTAAAAATTGACCTCCCCGCCGTGCTGGAAGCCTACTCCGGCACAGCCATCGTGGAATGGTACGGGAAGATCGAGCGTCAGCTGGAGCAATTCATCGAGGAACACGAGGCCAAGCAGAACCACGACTACGCCAACAAGCTGCGCACGTACCTCAAGGTGTGGCGTGACAACGAGATCGACGGCTCCATGAACATGGAGACGATTGTTGCTCTCCTCTCTGCCACTGAGATACTGGCGGTGGACTCCTGGGACCTCAAGACCTACTTCAGTGGACTGCGCGACCGTATGCGCACGCTCAAGGCGTCTGAGCAAGAGCTTCCCCGCGTCGACATGGATCAGAATGAACCCCAGCGTGGCCCTGGGGGCGGTGGGGGCGGCGGTGGAATGCCTCCGATGGGGCCTGAATTTGGAGCCGAGGACGATGCGGGTGCGATGCCCGAGGAGACTGCGGGTGCCATGGACGGTGAAGAAGACCCGGAAGGGGAGATGCCGGAAGAGGGTGCTCCAAAGCCTCCCGAAGGCGCGCAACCCAAGATGCCCAGGGCAAGGACGTAGTTAATGTGTGAGCGATCTAGCGAAAAAGATGGTTGGCGAGGCTGCTGTTGTCAACGACAGGACTCTCAATCAGGTGTTGCAGCAGGCATCCAAGATCATCCACCAGAAAAATGCGCACCCGCTGGACAAGATCAACGCGCTGCACAACTACATCACTAAGATGCGTCGAGAAGTGTTTTACAAAGAAGATTAGCCATGAACATTCAAGAAGTTGCCAAAAAGATCCTCGACCTGCGTGAAAACAGGTCCTCATCAATTCTCATGAGCGGCGCGCTCCAGGCCGAAATCGGCGCCGAGGGCTTCCAGGAAGCTCTGCGTCAAGGCTGGATTGTGCCTGACATCGAGGGCGGGAGCGGAATGCTCACGCTCACCGGTAATCTCACCGTCGTCGACAGCCTCAAGAGGGCCGCCCAAACAGTCGTCAGTGAGGACACCTACCACTTTCACCTCGGTAAGGAAGAAAAGGACAAGAAGGACGAGGACAAGAAGGACGAGGACAAGAAGGACGAGGACAAGAAGGACGAGGACAAGAA
>CALACF010000074.1 GCA_937890245.1 uncultured Flavobacteriales bacterium | reverse complement strand
TTCGCCCAAGAAATGCTCGCCACCCGAAGCGAGACGTTCACAGGCAAGCAAGTTGTAATTTCTGGCTCTGGAAACGTCGCCCAGTATGCTGCTGAAAAAGCCACCGAACTCGGCGCCATCGTATTGACGATGTCTGATTCAAAGGGCTATGTGCACGACCCGGCTGGGATCAACGCTGAGAAATTGGCATGGATCATGGCGTTGAAAAACGAGCGTCGTGGGCGCATCTCGGAATTTGCTGAAGCCTTCCCAGGCGTGACGTTCCACGAGGGCCAGAATCCTTGGGGCGTAGAATGCGACATCGCATTGCCATGCGCAACGCAGAACGAATTGGACGGGGAGGCGGCAAAAGCCCTCGTCTCAGGTGGCACACGCGTTGTGGCAGAAGGGGCAAACATGCCTTGCACACCGGCAGCCGTCGAAGCATTCCAAGAAGCTGGACTTTTGTTCGCTCCAGGCAAGGCGTCAAACGCAGGTGGCGTAGCCACATCTGGCCTCGAAATGTCGCAAAACAGCTTGCGTATGAGCTGGACACGCGAAGAAGTCGACGCCAAACTGAAGGCAATCATGACCGACATCCACCTTCAATGTGTGGCGTACGGAACGGATACTAACGGCACAGTCGACTATGTCCGCGGCGCAAACATCGCGGGATTTGTGAAAGTTGCAGACGCCATGCTCGATCAAGGCGTGGTCTGATTTCGCTCAGAGATTCTGACGCTATCTTCCCGCCATGATTACAGGATTCGAACATCTTCATAGCACCCTACGCTGGGTCTTGCTCGCCGTACTTCTCTGGACGGTTTTCACCTCGTTGGCCGGCCGATTTAAGGGCGGCGCGTTCGGTGCAAAACAGGGGAAATTGGGCTTGATTGCGATGATTCTCATGCACAGCCAACTCGTCCTGGGACTGGTGCTTTACCTAGACAGGATGGGCGACATGAGTCGTTTTTTCACCATGGAACACCCGATGATCATGGTGCTCGCCGTTGTGGCGGGTACTTTGGGCCACTCGATGACCAAGCGCGCTTCAGGCGACGAGGCCAAATGGCGCAAGCAATCCACCTGGATGACGATCGCATTGTTGCTGGTTTTGACCGGCATTCCGTGGCCATTCCTCGCGGGGTTTGAGGCCTACGGCTGGATCTGATGCGGGGCTTGTGGGGCCTTTTGGCCTTGGGCCTTGCATGCCAATTTGGATGCGCGCCAGGCGCTCGTGAATCTGAAGCGGGCGCAGGAACTGACACGGGCGCTGGCTCGGCGATCGAGGCAATTTCAGCGGGCGAAGCGCGGCGGCTGTACACCATGAAATGCAGTCTGTGCCATGGGCCAGATGGGCGGCTTGGCGCTTCACGCGCAACAGATTTGAGCACATCGACGATGGGCGTCGATCAACGCGTTGGCATTATCAAATACGGCAAGGGATTGATGCCGCCCCAGGCTTCGTTGAGCACGGCTGAATTGCTCGGGCTGGCGTTGTATCTTGAAGGGCTCCGACAGTGAGCACGTCTATAGCTATTTCAGGATGATCGAGAAGAAACTCAGCAAGAAAACTGGGCCGCCCGAGCGGTGTGTACTGGTCGGCATCATTACGCAAAAACAGCCCCGCGAACTGCTGGAGGAATACATGGGGGAA
>CALACF010000073.1 GCA_937890245.1 uncultured Flavobacteriales bacterium | reverse complement strand
GTCAATGAACGATTTCGCATTAATCACGGCGATAAAAATTTGTGATAAAAAAATACGCAGTATAGCTTTCAATCATGTTTCGAAAGAAACTGCCGTTGGATGTGGCGATGGATCTATCCGGGTTTTTGACTTTCATACCTACGAAGAAAAGAAAACACTCAAGGGGCATATTGATGACTTTTCTGTAAATACTCTGTGCTATCATCCAAACGGGAAACACCTTTTGTCTGGTTCAAGAGATGCTTTTTTAAATGTATGGGACATTGAAAACGATTACGCTTTAATAAACCATATCCCCGCACATAACTACGCTATTTACAGCATCGTTTTCAGTCCTGACATGAAACTTTTTGCTACCGGTAGTAGAGATAAAACCATTAAAATATGGGATGCTGAAAATTTTGAATTCTTGTTGCGCATTGATAAGCCTAAGCATGGAAGTCACACGCATTCAGTAAATAAAATTTTATGGAGTGATTTCGCTGATTACCTGATCTCAACTGGTGATGACAGAACAATAATGGTATGGAAAATTAACAATTATAATAGCACCCCTACAGTGCAAATGTAATTACGAGATCGGATCAACGGGTTGCGCCTCAATACGTAAATAGATTGCGATTAAGACAGGCTGATTTGTAGTAATAAAGCAAAACTACAATGAAAAAAGGCGTCAGATTAAACACGTTTACTTGAGAAGTTCACAGCAAACGACCAAGCCTTAAATTCCTAATTGACAAAAAAGGGACAACCGAATCAAAAAATTCAGTTATCCCCTACTGCGGAGAGACCGGGATTCGAACCCGGGTTACCCTTTCAAGTAAACACGCTTTCCAAGCGTGCGCTTTAAGCCACTCAGCCACCTCTCCGAAGGAGCGCGAATTTACGCAAAAAGTTGGGGGGCGGGACAAGCTAGAGAAGCTTTCCGTGATCTGTTTGCTCACCGGCTAGATTGAGGCGGAAGCTCGCAGCAAGCGCCTCGGTCGTTGGGTGTTGGCCTGCGAGGACCATGAGTTTGGTGACCGCCGACTCGAGGGTCATATCTAAGGCTGGAATAACGCCCGTCGCCGCAAGTGATCGGCCTGTAGCATAGCGATCGGGGTCGACAGAACCGGTGCTGCATTGGGATACATTTACCACGACCAAGCCCCGTTCAATGGCGGACTGGATTACCGAAACGAAACCGAGGTTTGATGGGGCGTTGCCCGAACCGAAGGTGCGCATGACCACAGCGCGCAAGCCCGGTGTTTCAAACTGGTGGGCCAGGGCCTCGCTGCTCAAACCAGGGACAAGATGAATGACCAGGACATTAGAGTCCAGCTGTGTGGCAAGGGTGGCGGGTGATGTGGAGCGCAGCAAAGACTCGTAGCGGAAGCGAAGGTTCACGCCAACTTCTGCCAAGGCCGGATAGTTGGAGCTGCCGATGGCATGAAAGTCCTCGGCGCTGTGCTTGTGGGTCCGGTTGCCGCGAAACAGGTCGTCGCCGAAATAGACGGCAACCTCCTGCAGGGTCGGGAAATCCTCATCCGTATGCGGATCCGGGGTACGGTGGGCCGCAATCTCAACGGCGGTCAGGAAATTCTCCTTGCCGTCGGTGCGTAGCACACCGATGGGCAATTGGCTTCCGGTCAGCACCACCGGCTTTGCAAAGTCCAGCAGCATGAAACTCAAGGCAGAGGCCGTGTAGGCCATCGTGTCGGTGCCGTGCAACACGACAAATCCATCAAAAAACTCTCGGCGCTCATACAACAGCTCTGCCAGCTCTACCCATTGTTGCGGGCCCATATCGCTGCTATCGATCGGATCGAGCGTCTCCACTTCAACCGAGGCCGAAAGGCGATCCAGCTCGGGAATCTGTCGCTTCAGCTGTTCAAAATCAAGCGGACGCAGCGACCCTGTTTCAGGATCCTCAACGCTCCCAATCGTGCCGCCCGTGTAAACAATGAGAATATGAGCCGTCATCATGCCAATTTATTTCGATGCCAATTTAAAGAGCCGCTCTGCATTGGCCGTGGTCACCTCCCCCACTTCGGCGAGCGAGCACGCCCATAAATCCGCTACACGTTGCGCCACCAAGGCGGTATATGCCGGCTCGTTGCGCTTGCCCCGATGTGGAACCGGCGCCAAATACGGGCTGTCTGTCTCCAACACCACGCGCGAACGGTCGAGGCCCGGAATCACTTGGTCCATTCCGGCGTTCTTAAAGGTCGAGACCCCGCCCAAGCCATAGTAAAAACCTGGAAATCCCGCCACGCGCTCTGCCTCGGCCACGCCACCATTGAAGCAGTGGAACACCCCGCGCAGGCCCGCCCCCTCAAACTCGTCGAGCAACGCAAACATTTCCGCAAAAGCGTCGCGAACATGCAACACCACCGGCAAGTCCCGCTCTAAAGCCCAAGCAATCTGTACACGGGCAGCGGCCTTCTGCAGCTCCAACTTGGTCTTGTCCCAATATAAATCCAACCCGATCTCACCTACCGCCACGCACGGCAGCACATCCAATTCCTGGAGGATCAGCTTCAGGTCTTCTTGCCAGCTCTCTTCAACATGGCACGGATGCAGCCCCATCATCGGAAAGCAAACCCCAGGCTGTTCCTCCAGCAAGGCTCGCATTTGTGGAATCGACTCTACATCAATATTCGGCAGCAGCAGGCGCTCCACCCCCGCCGCCAGCGCTCGGGCCATCACTTCTTCACGGTCCGCATCAAAGGCCTTCACGTAGGCATGGCAATGGGTGTCGATTAACATGGCGCAAAAATACGGACCATTTCCCCATGGACCACGCCCAATTCACGAGGAGCAACTCAACCCGTTACGTTAATTCAGTGAATTTCATCGCCAAGTAATCAGCCATTATGCCTTTCAGAGCAACTAACTTCGCAGCTGATATAGCACCCTGATATGGCACCCGACTCCTCCGCCGCCGGCAAAACTTTTGCCACCACCACGCACATTGTACTTCCAAACGACACCAACACTTTGGGCAATCTCATGGGTGGTCAGCTGTTGAATTGGATGGACATCGCTGCCGCCATTTCTGCCATCCGCCACTGCCGCCGGGTGGTGGTCACGGCAGCAGTGAACAACGTGAGCTTTGATCAGCCCATTCGCCTGGGTGATATGGTAACGATTGAGGCCAAGGTCAGCCGGGCATTCCGCAGTTCCATGGAGGTCTACATGGACGTATTTGTGGAGGACGGCGCCACGGGCGAGCGGACCAAGTCAAACAAGGCGATGTACACCTTCGTAGCGGTAGATCAGGCGGGCGCGCCCATTCTCGTTCCAGGTGTCATCCCAGAGACGGACGAAGAAAAGGAGCGTTTTGAAGGGGCCTTGCGCCGCCGCCAGTTGCGCTTGATTCTAGCTGGAAAGATGGACCCCAAAGAAGCCACGGAACTGCGGGCCCTCTTTGAGTGAGATTGGCCCAGCAATGTGAGAGCTCAGCTCAGCAAGCCGAAAATGGCAGCTGAAATTCGCTCGGCCGAAACCGTCTCAATGCAAGGCGTCTTGTAGCGGCAACGATTGCCCAATTTGCTGCACGGACGCCGGACGCCCTCAACCATTCTTCGGCCCTCGGGCTCCAGCTCGATGGTTTGTAGATGGGCTTTGTACGGGGCCATACCCAAGGCGGGCGCCGTGCAACCCCAGACCACCACCATCGGCACGCCAGCAGCGGCTCCGGCAGGAGCAATAGCCGTCAGGTCCGGTACGAGGTCAGCCAGGCTGATGTCGCG
>CALACF010000072.1 GCA_937890245.1 uncultured Flavobacteriales bacterium | reverse complement strand
AAAGAAATTTTGCCGCCTTTTACTCCACGGCTCTCGATTTCTCCAAAGTGGGAAACATGACGCTCAACGGTGGCATGGTCGGAAGCACAAGGGTGGTTTCTGAGGACTTCATTCGGCGCATGACAACCCCCATCGGTGAGCTTTCTGACGGCACGGACATCCAGCACTATGGATACCAAACATGGCTCGGGAACCATCGTGGGCATGCGTTCCACGCGTACATCGGTTTACACGGCCAATACATCATTTGCATCCCCGACTTGAATCTGGTCTATACACGGTTGGGCTTCGAGCGGATCAAGAAGAAGCATATGGAATTGGACGTGCAAATATTCCACTCTATCGACATAGCGATGGGCATGGTCGAGGGCTGAAACGCCCACAAATAATTTGTAGACGCGTATAAAACTTGTGAAATCCAAGACGAATGCGTATATTTGAGGTGTTAGCTTGCTCATGTTGCCAAAACCGAGTGATTGATACAAAACCAAATTGTCTGCCAAATGAATGCCCAACTTGACGCTATTATCGTTGACGATGAAGCACCTGCTCGCGAGGTTCTTCAAAGCCAAATCCAACGCCACTGCCCTTTCATCCGCATCATTGACGAAGCCCCCAACGCTCGTATAGGATATGACGCCATTGTCAAAGGCAGGCCCCACGTCGTCTTTGTTGACATCCGAATGCCTTTTGAAACGGGCCTCGATCTTATTGACCGATTTGAAAACCGCGACTTTTATGTGGTCTTCTATACCACGTACCAAGACTACGCTATTGACGCCATTCGTCGCCAAGCCTTTGACTACCTACTCAAACCGGTAGACATCGACGACTTGAAGGCGTGTGCTGAAAGGATACAAAGCCACTACCAAGTCAAGATGATTGAGAACGGTGACTACCACCGCAAGCTCGAAATCACAACCAGCGGCCAGCGCCACTTCATCCGCCACTCAGAGATCCTCCACATCGAAGCTTCGGGTAGCTATGCCTGTATCTACAAGACCGATGGCAAACGTTTGATGGTGTCGAAGAACCTCAAGTATGTCGAAAACTTGATTGACAACCCCAAGTTTGTCCGGGTGCACAACAGCCAGTTGGTCCACCTGAACAAAGTAAAGCAGTGCAACTACCGAACAAATGCCTTGACGCTGGTCAACGGCAAGGAGATCAAGCTCGCTGTGCGCAAGAAGGAGTCTTTGCGACGCCGGATGGCAGAATTCGACCTGAACCAAGAAGAAGGCGGCGCTGAAACCATCACATAAGCAAGCCGCAACTTCAAGCCGTAGCTTTGCACCCATGAAAGCGCCGAGCGACCGCACAGATATCCGAACCCTCAGCAGCGAAAAACTCGCCACTGAGCTCAAAGCATTGGGCGAGCCCGCCTTCCGTTCCAGACAAATCGAGTCTTGGATCTGGGACAAAGGAGCCTACTCTTTTGAGCAGATGACCAATCTTGGAGACGGCCTTCGAGAAAAGCTGAACGAAAACTTCGCGCTCAGCCGCGTCGAAATCGGCGAGACCCAGGTCAGTCAGGACGGCACCGTGAAGTGCAGCTTTGAAATCGCCGCCAACCAAGTTGTTGAGGGCGTACTCATCCCGACTTCTAAACGAATGACTGCCTGCATTTCGTCGCAGGTAGGCTGCAGCTTGGCCTGTGCTTTTTGCGCTACCGGGCGCCTGAAATTGTTGAAAAACCTGACCGGAGGGGAGATTGTAGACCAGGTACGGCGCCTGGCGGAATTGGCCCAAGAGCACCACGGAAAAGGCTTGTCGAACATCGTTTACATGGGCATGGGCGAGCCTTTGCTCAACTACCGCAGCGTGATGGAGTCGATCGACCGCATCACAGGGACCCCTGGACTGGGCATGAGCCCAAGCCGCATCACGGTCAGCACGGCCGGCATCGCCAAGATGATTCGGCGCATGGGTGACGACGAGACCCGCGTTAACCTCGCGATCTCGCTGCACGCTGCCACCGACGAAAAGCGCGATAAGATTATGGCTATCAACGAGACAAATAACCTCGATGCCTTGCGCGACGCCGTCCAACATTTCTACACCCAGACGAACACGCGTCCGACCTTTGAATACGTGCTATTGCGTGATTTCAACGACAGCGTAGAAGATGCGCGTGCCCTGGCGCGGTTCGCCCAATGCGTGCCGTGCAAGATTAATTTGATTGAGTACAACCCCATTGACGGCGGGCAGTTCCATCGCAGCGATGCCGACACCACAGACGACTTCAAGTTCTACCTCGAGGATCACTTCAACATGATTGTCAACGTCCGCCGTTCGCGTGGCGAAGATATCGACGCGGCCTGTGGACAGCTCGCCGGAAAGTCTTAGTCCAGCCTGAAAGGCCTAGTCCAGCTTCAGCACCGCCATAAACGCGGCCTGTGGAACCTCCACGTTGCCCACTTGGCGCATGCGTTTCTTTCCCTTTTTCTGCTTCTCGAGCAGCTTGCGCTTGCGGCTGATGTCGCCACCATAGCACTTGGCCGTCACATCTTTTCTCACCGGCTTGATCGTCTCGCGAGAGATGATTTTCGACCCAATCGCCGCTTGAACCGCAATCATGAATTGCTGGCGCGGAATCAACTCCTTGAGTTTTACGCAAATTTTCTTACCCAGTTCATTCGCATTGCTGCGGTGAACAAGCGCTGACAGTGCATCAACTTGGTCGCCATTGAGGAGGATGTCAAGTTTGACGAGTTGGCTTTCACGATAGCCCTCGGGGAAATAATCAAACGAGGCATAACCGCGCGAAACCGATTTCAGCTTGTCATAAAAATCGAAGACAATCTCTCCGAGCGGCATCAAAAAGGTCAGTTCCACCCGTTCCGAAGTTAGGTAAACTTGGTTCTGCAGCTGGCCGCGCTTGCCGATGCAGAGGCTCATCACGGAGCCAACGTATTCAGATTTGGTAATCACCTGCGCCTTGATGTAGGGCTCCTCCACATGGGCAATTCTGGACGGATCTGGCAACTCGCTCGGGTTGTTGATTACGAGCTGCTCGCCCTTTCTTGTGAAGCAGTGGTACGAGACGTTGGGAACGGTGGTGATGACCACCATCTCAAACTCTCGCTCGAGACGTTCTTGCACAATTTCCATGTGCAACATCCCGAGGAAGCCACAGCGGAAGCCGAAGCCAAGGGCCGCCGAACTTTCCGGCTCGAACACCAGCGACGCATCATTAAGCTGCAGCTTCTCCATCGAATAACGCAACTCCTCATAGTCATCCGTGTCAACAGGATAGAGACCGGCAAAAACCATCGGCTTGACATCCTCAAAACCTTTAACGGCTGCATCACACTTGTTGGCCTCCAGCGTCAAGGTGTCACCCACCTTTACTTCCTTGGCCTCTTTAATTCCTGAAACGATGTAACCAACGCTGCCACAGCCCATCTCTAGCTCGGGAATCAGGTCCAAGCCAAGGGCCCCGATTTCGTCCGCGTTGTACGCCTTGTCAGTGTTGAAGAATAGCACGCGGTCGCCCTTGCGCAGGGTCCCGTTCAAAATGCGGTAGTACGCAATGATCCCCCGAAACGAGTTGAAGACCGAGTCAAAAATCATGGCCTGCAACGGCCCTTCGGGATCGCCCTTCGGCGGCGGTACCCGGTCAATCACCGCCTTCAAAATGGCCTCAATACCCATGCCCGTCTTGCCCGAAGCAGGTAAAATATCGTCCACGTCACAGCCAATTAGGTCGATGATTTGGTCGCTGACCTCTTCTGG